>CAZVHL010000038.1:3558-12341 GCA_964626925.1 uncultured Nitrospiraceae bacterium | reverse complement strand
GAAATACAGTATAAAAATGTAGATATCACTTCTGTATATTTACGAGGGAAGAAATACTACAGGGTGAGGGTCGGCAGGTTTAAAGATTACGACAGTGCCTATCCTGTTGCTGAAAGACTTGCTGATGAAGGTTATCGTGCTTTGATTACTGACAGGAACTAAGTACATTTATTATAATATCAATCCTAAAATAGCTGTTTAATTAAGTTAACGATTATTATGAATATGAGACCTGACTGGGATAATTATTTTATAGAGATAGCAAAAGTGGTTTCAACACGATCTACCTGTATGCGCAGGCAGTACGGGGCTGTTATTGTCAAAGACAGGGTAATAATCAGTACGGGCTATAACGGTTCACCTCGCGGTTTGGAGAACTGTGTAGACATTGAGACATGTATCAGGAAAGAGCAGAACATTCCATCAGGTGAAAG
Organism: uncultured Nitrospiraceae bacterium; assembly: GCA_964626925.1. Classification (GTDB taxonomy): domain Bacteria; phylum Nitrospirota; class Thermodesulfovibrionia; order UBA6902; family UBA6902; genus CAZVHL01. The sequence goes on along the minus strand of CAZVHL010000038.1, from coordinate 11,907 downwards.
ATATGAGTTATGCGAAGCTGTCCATGCAGAACAGAACGCGATAATCAATGGGCCTCCCGATAGAATGAAGGGATCTGTAATTTATATAGCTGGTTTTGAAGAAGATAAAAGTTTTGCAGGCGGAAAACCCTGTAAATTATGTGACCGTATGATCAGAAACGCGCAGATAACTAAAATAGTATGTTTGAATAAAGACGGTTCACTTAAGAAAATAGAGATTCCCTGATTCACTCACCATAACAATTATGCATTTCCAAGTATTGAATTATGGCGCTGGATATAACTATCCATAAAGGCAGGGCAGACAAACCTGTTGTGATATTTGTTCATGGTCTCGGCACAGACAAAAGTATCTGGATCAGTCCTCTGGAAACGAAGATATTTGCCAAAAACATTCCCCTGAAATACTTTGCTGCTATACGCCCCAAAGCAACATCAAAACTGCAAAAAGGAAAAATCACAACAGGAGAGATACCTGACTCAGTAGATAGCCTCTGGCCAATCCTGAAGAGCAAGGGGTACAACCTTGTATGCTGGACGCAGAGCAGGCCTGTAGGGCCAATCAATGCAGCGGTGAACGATCTTAAAAAAATTATGTTGCAGGTCAAGAAGGTATTTCCTGAAAAACCGGTAGCACTTATAGGCCATAGCCGTGGAGGGCTGATTGCGCGGAAATATATGGAACTGAAATCTCCGCAGATTAAAGCGCTCATAACTATAGCATCGCCGCATGACGGCAGTTCTCTCTCAAAGATAGGGAAGTACCTTCCTTTCTTGTCAGGGGTGATAAGCAATATACTTCCCAGGGAAACTCATGGCACGATTTCAAATATTTTAAAAAGAATTATTGACCTCGTAGATGGGAATGCGCTGAAGGAGTTGATGCCGGGGGCTGAATTTTTCAAACATCTCAAGGATACTCGCTCCGAGAAAATCCACTACTTGTCATTTGGAGGGCTGCAGACTGAGATTCTTAATATTTACAAATGGGAGAAAAGGGGAACAGGCTTTTATCCGAAGAAGCTGTTGACTATCCCTGATTCCCTTCTCAAATTCGTACCGGCTTTGGCTGTTCCGGATGAAATAACGTCCGGCGAGGGTGATATTATGGTGACAGCAGACAGCTCTGTGTTACCATGGGCTTCAGAGCATTACAATGTGAAAGCGAATCACTTTACTATTTTATGGGACAGGAAAGTTATAAAAAAGACTCTGGAGGTTCTTCAGAAGATATAAAAGCCTTGTAGGGGCGAGGTCATCTCGCCCACATGCAAAGATTTATTTTTATAAGGGCAAGGAAACCTTGCCCCTACTATTATTTGTTACTAGTATCTGTAATGCTCGGCCTTATATGGTCCGTCAACAGGAACGCCGATGTAGTCTGCCTGTTCCTGCGTGAGCCTGGTCAACTTAACCCCGATTTTATCCAGATGGAGACGTGCAACTTCTTCGTCCAGCTTTTTTGAAAGCCTGTATACTTTCTTTTCGTATGTGGCCCTGTTTTCCCATAAATCGATCTGGGCAAGCGTCTGGTTCGTAAAACTGTTAGACATGACAAACGATGGGTGGCCTGTGGCGCAACCAAGATTTACCAGCCTGCCTTCTGCAAGTAAAAATATTGAATGTCCTTCAGGAAAAACATATTTATCAACCTGCGGTTTTATATTAATTAATTTTATTCCTTTGTATTCATTAAGCTCATTGACCTGTATCTCATTATCAAAATGTCCTATGTTACATACGATTGCCTGGTCCTTCATTTTGGCCATATGCTCAATCTTAATAATGTCTTTATTTCCTGTTGTGGTCACATACAGGTCTCCTTCACCGAGAGTGTCTTCTACTGTAGCTACTTCATAGCCCTCCATTGCTGCCTGAAGAGCGCAGATAGGATCTATCTCGGTGACAATCACTCTTGATCCGTATTCTTTTAATGACTGAGCACATCCTTTGCCAACATCACCGTATCCACAGATTACAGAGACCTTTCCTGCAAGCATTACGTCAGTTGCCCTTTTGATGCCGTCTGCAAGCGATTCCCTGCATCCATAGAGATTGTCAAATTTTGACTTGGTTACGGAGTCATTTACATTGATTGCCGGGATGAGCAGTGTACCATTATCCATCATTTCGTACAGTCTGTGGACACCGGTTGTGGTTTCCTCACTGACACCTTTCCATTCTGATACGGTCCTGTGCCATTTCTGGTTGTCATCAACGAACAGGGATTTCAACAGATTATTGATTATCTGCAGTTCCTTATTGTCTGTATGCACATCGAGAATAGAAGCGTCATTTTCTGCTTCATAACCTCGATGAATGAACAGTGTTGCATCTCCTCCATCATCAACGATCAACTGCGGCCCCAGTCCACCGGGGAACGTCAATGCCTCGTTTGTACATAACCAGTAATCCTCCAGGGTTTCACCCTTCCAGGCGAAAACCGGAACGCCTGTGGCTGCGATTGCAGCAGCAGCATGGTCCTGGGTTGAAAAGATGTTGCAGCTTGCCCATCTGACATCTGCTCCAATAGCGGTAAGGGTTTCGATCAGCACAGCGGTCTGTATAGTCATATGAAGAGAGCCGGAGATCCTGACTCCTTTTAATGGTTGTTTAGAAGCATATTGTTCTCTGACTGACATAAGGCCGGGCATCTCTTTTTCGGCGATTTCGATTTCTTTTCTTCCCCATTCAGCCAGACTTATGTCCGCGACTTTATAATCTTTTGACTTTTTCTCTGCATCTACAGTTGACATATGAAAACCTCCTGAAAAACTCTTTCTTTATGATATTAAAAAATTGTCAGTAACTAATTACTTTTTTAATGCTTCCTTCAGTGTATCTGCCATATCTGTATTTTCCCAGGAGAAGCCTTCATTTTCCCGGCCAAAATGACCATAAGAAGCGGTCGGAGTGTAAATTGGCCTTAGCAGGTCGAGCATCTTGATCAGACCGCGTGGCCTGAGGTCGAAATGCTCCCTCACAAGGTCTATAAGTTTGTTTTCTTCAATCTTGCCGGTACCGAATGTTTCAATATCGATGGATGTAGGCTCAGCAACGCCTATAGCGTAGGAAACCTGGATTTCGCAACGGTCTGCAAGGCCTGCGGCCACTATATTCTTTGCTACGTAGCGGGCTGCATAAGCAGCAGACCGGTCTACTTTGGAAGGATCTTTGCCGGAGAATGCTCCGCCACCATGACGTGCGGCCCCACCATACGTATCGACGATTATTTTACGGCCTGTAACTCCACAGTCACCTACAGGTCCCCCGATTACGAAACGACCTGTAGGATTGATATGAAACTTAGTCCCGGAATGAATCAAGTCCTTGGGCAAGACCGGCAGTATGATTTCATCCATCACCGCCTCTTTAAGGTTTTTGTACTCTATATCAGGTGAGTGCTGTGTTGAAAGGACTACAGCTTCGATACTGACAGGCTTGAAATTTTCATAGCGCATGGTTATCTGACTTTTAGCGTCCGGACGTAACCATGGCAGTGTTCCGTTTTTGCGGACTTCGGCCTGGCGACGCATGAGCAAATGTGCATAGGTGATCGGCGCCGGCATTAGTACCTTGGTCTCGTTTGTAGCATAGCCGAACATTATTCCCTGATCTCCGGCACCCTGCTCATGATCACTGGATTCATCAACGCCCATTGCTATATCCGAAGACTGCTTGTCAATCGAGGTCAGCACTGCACATGATTCCCAGTCAAACCCCATATCTGAATGGTTGTATCCGATATTTTTTACTGTCTTGCGAACTACATCCTGCAAATCTACCCAGGCGTTGGTAGTAATTTCCCCAGCGATTATAACCATTCCTGTATTTACAAGGGTTTCGCATGCTACGCGGGCGGCTGTATCCTGCTCAAAAATAGAATCAAGCACTGCGTCTGAGATCTGATCAGCTACTTTATCGGGATGTCCTTCTGATACGGACTCAGATGTAAATAGGTAACTCTTCTTTTTCATATTGTTTCCTCCGGAAAATATAAATAGATTGTTCCTTGAAGTTAATAAAAAGACATCTAATAATTATATAAGATTAACCTATCGTTTGACAAGATGCGGCTCGCATAAGTTATATTAAAAATCGTTTATATTCTTGGAGTTAATTTATGCTTAGCAATATCGTAATTAAAGGTGCCCGGGTACATAACCTAAAGAATGTTAATTTAAAAATCCCCCGTAACAGCATTATTGTGATTACCGGACCGTCAGGTTCGGGTAAGTCCTCGCTTGCATTTGATACCATTTATGCAGAGGGGCAAAGGAGATACGTCGAAAGCCTGTCTGCATATGCAAGGCAATTCCTCGATAAATTTCAAAAGCCTGATGTAGATTCCATAGAAGGGCTTTCTCCATCTATCGCGATTGAACAGAAGACCACCACGAAAAGTCGCCGTTCTACTGTTGGAACGATCACAGAAATATATGATTATCTTCGGGTCGCATATACAAGAATAAGCGAGCTGACATGTTATAAATGCAGCAGTCCCGTTGCTTCGCAGAAGACACAGCAAATAGTAGAGTCAGTTGCCGCCATGCCAAACGGAACCAAAATCCAGGTGTTGTCACCAATTGTAATAGGCAGAAAAGGGGAATACAAGAAGGAATTGTACGAAGCACGCAGAAAGGGATTTATCAGGGCGAGAATAGATGGTGAAATAGTAGATATTACCAGAGAAGTAAATCTTAACAGGCATAAAAGGCACAATATAGATATTGTGGTTGACAGACTTATAATTAAGCCGAGTATTGGTAAACATATATATGAAGCTATTGCACAGGCAATCGGTTTTAGTGAAGTTGTAATCATTAATATTATTGATGAAGAGAGGGATATATTCTTCAGTACCAAGCTTGCATGTCCGAACTGTGGTACGAATTACCCGGAGATGAGCCCAATGTTCTTTTCTTTTAACAGTTCCATTGGTGCCTGCCCAAAATGCAGGGGGCTTGGTTTTAAAAATGCTGATGAAGAAGGGGAAGACCATGATAATATGGTTGTTTGTCCCATGTGTAAAGGGGCGAGACTCCGAAAGGAATCACTTGCTGCAAAAATAGGCGGATTAAATATTGCTGATCTTTCCTCAAAGTCTGTAAAAGAGACGCTTTATTTTTTAGAGCATCTGAAACTCACCAAGTCCGAGCGTTTAATAGCTTCCAAGATACTAAAGGAAGTAAAGGAAAGACTGCATTTTCTCTGCAAGGTCGGGCTCGGTTACTTAACAATAGACAGACCTGCAAGTACTCTGTCCAGTGGAGAAGGGCAGAGGATTAAACTTGCGACACAGGTCGGGTCTTCTCTTTCGGGGGTCCTTTATATTTTTGATGAGCCAAGCATAGGGTTGCACCCCAGGGATTGCGGCAAACTCCTGGACAGTCTCTGCAAGCTAAAAGAATTAGGGAATACCGTAATTGTGGTTGAACATGATGAAGATACAATGAAGAGAGCTGATCATATAATTGATTTGGGGCCTGAAGCCGGAATAAATGGGGGCTATATAGTTTCGGAAGGCAGCATGCAGCATATCAGTGAGGACAAGAAATCTCTGACCGGTGCTTATCTGCGAAAACAGCTGACAATACGCATTCCTGAGCAAAGAAGAAAACCGCAGGAATTTATTACGATAAAAGGGGCAAAGGCATACAATCTGAAAAACATTGATGTGAAAATACCGCTTGGTGTTTTTACTTGTGTGACAGGTATATCCGGTTCAGGCAAGAGTACGCTTGTCCTTGAAATACTCTATAAAGCGTTTGCGAAAAAACTCTATTCTTCAGGTGATACTCCGGGAGAACATGACAGTATAGATGGAATCGAAAAGATTGACAAAGTAATCGATATAGACCAGTCCCCTCTTGGAAGGACCCCGCGTTCAAACCCTGCTACATATACAGGGATTTTTACGTTTATAAGGAAGCTGTTTTCGCTTGTGCCTGATTCAAGAGTAAGGGGGTACAAACCGGGCAGGTTCAGCTTTAATGTTTCGGGCGGAAGATGTGAGGCTTGCAAGGGGGATGGTCTTCTCAAAGTCTCGATGCATTTCCTGCCGGATGTATATGTTGACTGTGAGACATGCAAGGGGAGCAGATATAACAGGGAAACACTTGAAATCAGATATAAGGATAAAAATATTTCAGATGTCCTGAACATGACAGTATCGCAGGCACTTGAATTTTTTAACGCGATACCTCCATTAAAGAGCAAGCTTTCCACTTTGGCAAAAGTCGGCCTTGGATATATACAGCTCGGTCAGTCAGCCACCACTCTTTCAGGGGGTGAGGCGCAAAGGATTAAACTCTCCAGAGAATTAAGCAAAAGGAGTACCGGTAAAACCCTATACATTCTTGATGAGCCAACCACAGGCCTTCACTTTGTCGATATTCAGAAACTTCTTGATGTACTGAATGAACTTGTAAATGCCGGCAACAGTGTCATTGTTATTGAACATAACCTGGATGTAGTTAAAAGCGCAGACTACATTATTGATTTGGGACCTGAGAGCGGAGATGACGGGGGAGAATTAGTGGCCTCCGGCACACCGGAAGAGGTAGCTTTAAAAAAAGAATCGTATACAGGACATTTCCTCAAAAAGAAGCTGTCTGAAGACGGGAGGGCCGCATGATAACGACAGAGGTCAGCAAAAGACTACTAATTTTAGTATGCAATTTGGTGTTCATTTTCATCCTGTCACTGTTACTGTCCGGCTGCACAAAAAAAGAAAAAATGTATAAAGAAAGCCGGATATTGATGGATACATTTTGCTCAATCACAATAGTTGCGTCATCAAGAGAAAAAGCAAAAAAGGCCACTGAGGCAGGATTTGCCAAAATAAAAAAGCTCGAGACACTGCTGAATTACTTTTCTCCAGACAGCGAAATAAGTGCCGTGAACAGGGCAGCCGGAATTGTACCTGTCAGGGTAAGCAGGGAGACATTAGAAATAGTTCAAAAAGCTGTGGCTGTTTCAAATGTATCAGGCGGGGCTTTTGACACATCCATTGCACCGGTCATCAGTCTCTGGAAGTTTTCAAAAAGCACGGCAGAGCAATCAATACCATCAGAAAATGAGATTGAAGGTGCGTTAAAGCTTGTTGACTTTAAAAAAATAAAAATCGATGAGATTAAATCAGAAATATTCCTCGAAGATAAGGGGATGGAACTTGACCTGGGCGGCATTGCAAAAGGCTATGCCGCAGATAAGGCGGTAGACGCGATAAAAGCAATGGGAATAAAATCGGCCCTTGTCGCTATTGCAGGTGATATAAGGGGATTCGGACTGAACTCATCTCGCAATGCATGGAAAGTGGGCATTCAGAATCCCCGGCCTGAATCAGATTCAGAAAAGCCATGGGAAGACATCATTGCAAGTCTGAGTCTTGAAAATAGCGCTATATCAACATCCGGGGACTACCAGAGATTCTTTATGAGCAATGGGACTCGTTATCATCATATCCTTGATTCCAAAACAGGTTTTCCAGCTGTTTCGGGCCTGATAAGTTCATCAGTAATTGCTCCTGAAGGATACCTTGCTGATGGCCTCTCTACAGCTGTTTTCATTCTTGGCGTTGAAGAAGGCATAAAACTTCTTGAGTCAAAAGGATTTGGAGGTGTGCTTGTAGATGCCGGCAAGAAAATTCACCTTACAAAGGGCGTAAGAGATAAAATTGTTATTTTAAATAAAGCATATCAACTGAATGACGAAAGATAATAAAAGTTCTGAAACTATCCATATAGCTCTTCTTTCAGCGTATGCTGTTGGACTGCACAGTATTGAAGCGTTGATCCCTACCCCTGTGCCGTGGCTGCGGTTGGGTCTTGCCAATATTATTACTTTAACTACTCTGTATCTATACGGATTAAAGGCCGGGATGACAGTAACTCTTGTGAGGGTCTTTATACGAAGCCTGCTGGCCGGTACTTTCCTGGGCCCTGCATTTATAATGAGCCTTTGTGGCGGAGTTGCAAGCACAATCGTTATGTGGGGAGTTAAAGAAATCACCGGAAGGATATCCGGCCCTGTAAGCGTCAGTATTGTGGGTGCACTTACACATAATGTTACCCAGTTATTTCTTGCCTATCTTCTTTTTGTCAGGCAGATTGATGCGATTTTGCTGATCAGTCCTGTCATTCTCTTTGCCGGTCTTATCACAGGTGTTTTTAACGGAATGGTGACAAATCTGATCATTAAAAAAATACGGGAGAAAAATCATGCCATGAAGGTAGCACCACCCTGACAGACAACACAAACTTGCCGAAAATTCATAACCTTAGGTATACTTTATGGTTAGAATGTAAAAAATCATCCTAAATATATTGATCGACAGGAGGTCTTCAT
>CAZVHL010000038.1:0-3458 GCA_964626925.1 uncultured Nitrospiraceae bacterium | reverse complement strand
ATGGTTAGAATGTAAAAAATCATCCTAAATATATTGATCGACAGGAGGTCTTCATGCCCCTTTTTGGTGAGCTCTTCGTCAGTGAACTGTTAAAAAAGCCTGTACTAGACCCCAAGGGGGATGAGCTTGGAAGATTAAAAGACTTCGTTGTCATCAAGGGTGATCCCCTTCCGCAGGTGTCTGCTCTCATTTTAGAGGAAAAAAAGAAGCGATATTGCCTTGAATGGGAAAATGTCGGCATTTTCAACAAGCGGATTATCTCTTCGAAGGTCTATTCCCCGATGGTTGCACCTTATGAGCCTTCAGATGAAATTCTTCTGATTGTGCGTGATATATTTGACAAGCAGATTGTTGATGCAGACGGTGCAAAGGTCGTGAGAGTGAATGATGTGCAGCTTGAAGGCCAGCTTAACTATGCCTGTGTTGTTGGTGTTGATGCAGGAATAAGGGGTATCCTGAGACGTCTGGGGATAGAAAGGAAAAGCGAAAAATTTTATCATTTTATCGGAAAAACTCTCCCGCAGAACATTATCCGCTGGAGCTTTATACAGCCACTTGAGCCCAGGCTTTCAAAAATAACATTAACGATACCACGACAGATGATTTCTGACATGCATCCTGCTGATATAGCGGATATTATCAGCAAGGTGCCTCATGAGCAAAGATTGTCCTTTTTTAAAGGATTAGACCCTAATGTGGCTGCCGAGGCCCTTCCTGAACTTGATCCTGATCTGCAGAAAGCTATAATCGAAGATATTGATAAAGATCATGCCACCGAAGTCGTTGAGAGGATGCCTCCGGATGAAGCGGCAGACCTGATCGCTGACCTTGAAACTGATAAGGCCCAGGAACTTCTGGAATCTATCGAAGAGGAGGATTCTCAGGACATTCAGGAACTCCTTGCCCATGAAGAAGATACAGCCGGCGGACTGATGACAAACCAGTTCATAGCTTATAACCCTGAATTGACGGTACAGGAGGCATTTGAAAAATTCAGGGTGGATGCCAATGAAGTTGAGACTGTTTATTACATTTACGTTGTTGAAGACGAAAAGCTGATAGGTATAACTACATTAAAAGATATGCTTCTTTCTCCTCCGCAAGTCCCTCTTGCTGATATCATGGAAAAGAAATTAAAGACAGTTTCTCCGGATGAAAAACAGCAGGTTGTAGCTGAAATTATATCCAAGTATAATCTCCTCGCAATTCCTGTTCTTCATGAAGACGGAGAGCTTCTTGGAATCGTAACGATAGATGATGTAATAGATATACTGCTTCCTCCTTCATCAAGGAAAAAAAGGAGGAGTATATGACCCGCAGAAAGAGCGTATCAATGTGGAAGAGTTTTCTCCTGTTTTTCGCCATAATAGGTCCGGGGATTATAACTGCATCCATAGATAATGATGCTTCGGGTATAACGACATATTCTGTTGCAGGCGCCCGCTATGGCAATATGCTCCTCTGGACTTTAATACCTACAACTATTTCGCTGGTGGTTATTCAGGAGATGGTTGCAAGAATGGGTGTTGTAACCGGCAAAGGGCTTTCTGACCTGATAAGGGAGAATTATGGTGTCAGGGCCACTTTTTTTATGATGATAATCCTTCTTGTTGCTAACTTTGGTACAACTGTTGCGAATTTTGCGGGCTGGGCGGCAAGCATGGAAATTTTCGGTCTCAGTAAATATATCATGGTGCCGATCGGTGCATTTATTATATGGATTCTGGTGACAAGAGGCAGTTACAGGATTGTAGAAAGTGTGTTACTTGTTGCGTGTCTTCTTTATTTCGGTTATGTGGTTTCCGGCATAATGGCAAAACCTGAATGGGTAGAGGTATTACACAGCACAGTAGTTCCCAGGGTAAAATTAGAATCTGAATTTGTTATGTTGAGCATCGCGATAATCGGAACGACTATAACTCCCTGGATGCAGTTTTACCTGCAGTCTTCAATTGCGGAAAAAGGAATAAAAAAAGAAGATTACAAATACTCAAAACTCGATGTGATTATAGGTTGTTTTATAACTAATATCATAGCTTTTTTTATTATCGTTACATGTGCAACAACACTTTTCCCAAAAGGTATCAGAATAAATGAGGCACATGAAGCTGCTTTTGCATTAAAACCATTTGCCGGGGAATACGCATCAAGTTTTTTTGCTATAAGCCTGGCAAATGCCTCTATACTTGGTGCGATTATAGTGCCGCTGGCAACTGCATACTATATCTGTGAGGCTATGGGATGGGAGACCGGTATCAATAAATCGTTCAAACAGGCTCCGCAGTTTATGTGGATTTATACGGCACTTATTGTAATTGCATCTTTGCTCGTATTAATTCCTGATGCGCCTTTAGTCCTCTTAATGGTTTTGTCATCAGTGTTGAACGGGATCCTGCTGCCGTTTGTGCTTGTTTTTGCATTGAAGCTGGTTAATGACAAAAAAATTATGGGAGAGTATGTTAATTCAAAAAAGCAGAATTTTATTTCATGGGCTACAGTAGGGGTTATAATTGTTTTAACCGCAACTCTTTTAGTTATGAAGATACTGCCTGAGCTAATATAGATAAAAATAAGATTAATAATCCAAGGAGATCTAAATGGTAAAAACAGTAGAACTTGTTAACGGGATAGTACGTATGATCGATCAGACCAGGCTTCCCCGTGAGGTTGTGTATATTGATTGCACTGATTACGAAATGGTTGCTGAGGGAATAAAAAAACTCTGGATAAGAGGTGCCCCTGCAATAGGTATTGCATCTTCAATGGGAATAGCTATAGGGGCAAGGGAGATAACAGCAGACAATTACAGTGACTTCATGAAGGGTCTGGAACCGATTTTCGAAACCTTGCTATTAACGAGGCCGACGGCAGTAAATATTCAGTGGGCGGTTAACAGGACAAAGTCCCTTTTAATTAAAAACCAGGATAAGCCTGTTGACGTTCTCAAGGAACTGCTTTTGGAAGAAGCTGAAAAGGTTCTTCAGGAAGACATAGCGATCAATAAGTCTATTGGCAAGTGGGGATCACAATTTATTAAGAATGGTGATACTATAATTACTCATTGCAATGCGGGATCGCTCGCTACCGGTGGTTACGGAACCGCAACAGGACCGATCAGGGCAGCGGTTGAACAGGGCAAGCGGATTCATGTCATTGCGGATGAGACGCGTCCTGTGCTCCAGGGATGTCGCTTGACTTCATGGGAATTGATGCAGGACAATATCCCTGTAACCCTGATTACCGACAATACAGCCGGGGCACTGTTACATAAAGGGGAGATAAATCTCGCTATTGTAGGCACTGACAGAACTGTAGCAAACGGGGATGTTGCAAATAAAATAGGAACATATTCTTTAGCTGTTTTATGCAAGGAAAACGGGGTGCCTTTTTATGTGGCTGCACCTCTGAGCAGCATCGATTTTTCGATTTCTTCCGGCGACCAGATCCCGATTGAAGAA
>CAZVHL010000037.1:0-12355 GCA_964626925.1 uncultured Nitrospiraceae bacterium | reverse complement strand
CTGCCGATTCGATGTACATAGTCTTCGCAGTCCTGTGGAAGGTCATAGTTGATTACGTGTGTTACCCCATCAATATGCAGCCCACGGCTTGCAACATCAGTTGCAACAAGAATCGGCAACTTTCCTTCCTTGAATCTGGTGAGCACCTTTATTCTTTTATTCTGAGGAATTTCTCCTGTAATAGCAGATGTCACTAATCCATTGGCATTCAGGTATGATTCAAGTCGTAAAACTTCAGCCCTTGTGTTGCAGAATATAAGATAGCGGCCAGCAGGTTCGCGTCTAAGTATGCCCAGTAAAAGTCCGAACTTTTCTGACTTTCCTACGTGGTAGAGTTCCTGTTCTATCTGTTCTACTGTGACCTTTTCAGGAGTGACTGAAAACTGTTCAGGCATATTCATATGCTCATAGCACAATTCGTATACTCGATGGGAGAGGGTTGCTGAGAAAAGCATCGACTGTCGTTCGGTGTAAGGGGACATCCTTCTGAGCAGGAAGCGAAGGTCGCGAATAAATCCCATGTCGAATAATCGGTCTGCCTCGTCAATTACCAGAAATTGGGTTTTTTTAAGGCTGTAGACTCTCTGCTTCAGGTAATCGATGAGACGTCCAGGCGTGCCGATCAGTATATCAACATTTTTTGCGATCTTCTCACGCTGCTTTAAATAATCTATACCACCGAATACAGGAACTATTCTGAACCCGGCAGGGCCTCCTAGAAGTTTTGCTTCAGCAGCTATCTGTATAACCAGCTCCCTTGTTGGTGCGATTATAAGTACTCTGGGTGAAGGCCCTGGTTTTGGTGGGGGTGCATTGAGCATTCGTGACATTATTGCTATAAGAAAGGCCGCGGTCTTGCCTGTTCCTGTCTGAGCCTGAGCAGCGACATCCTTGCCGCTCAGTGCAACAGGAAGTGTCTGGGCCTGGACAGGTGTACACTCTGTAAATCCTGCGGCTCTGATTCCTTCAACGACCTTTGCGTGTATATTCAGTTCTTCAAATCTCACTACGTCTAATATACCTGAAGTAGATGCGCTTCATAAAGCGATAGAGGATTCATGGACCTTTGTGCCCAGGTTTTTCATACTGCAGATTTGCCGCATTTTCGCCTGCAAGATATCCGGTGCTCCAGCAAACCTGGAGGTTATATCCACCTGTGGGTCCGTCCAGATCAAGGATCTCACCGGCAAAGTAAAGGTTTTTTATTATTTTTGACTGCATGGTTTTGGGATTAATTTCCTTTAATGATATGCCCCCGGAAGTGATTATTGCCTTGTTGAATCCTGACAGGCTTTGTACTGTCAGGCGAAACTGTTTTAAAAGTAAACGTAGTATTTTACGCTCATCTTTTGTTATTGAGTGTCCCTTTTTTTCAGGATCTATCTCTGCCAGTTTAAGCATAACTGGAACTAGTTTTTTAGGAAGCAGTTCAGGAAGAATATTCTTGATTGATTTGTTACTGTGCTTTTCCAGATCCCTTAAAATTCTTTTATCTAATATCTTGAAGTCAAGGGCTGGCTTGAAATCGATGAATAAATCTGTTGGTCCATCTTTAATTAATTTTCCTATTGTTTTGCTCATATCCAGAATTATCGGCCCGCTCATTCCAGTCCTGGTAAATAAGGCCTCACCAAAGCGTTCATCCTTTTTTCTGTTATTGTGATAAATAGAGATCTGTACGTTTTTCAAACTTAATCCTTCTAATTCTTTAACCCATTTTTCTCTTACGAGTACAGGGGTAAGTGCAGGTTCAGGTTTTACAATGGTATGCCCCATCTGTTTTGCCCATTTATGGCCATCACCGGTAGAGCCTGTCTGTGGATACGAAAGACCGCCTGTACTGATAATATAATTGTCTGCGAAGATCTCGGAATGATCAATAGTAATTTTTTCTATCAGGTTATGTTCCAGCGCAATATTTTTTATTCTGCAGTTCGTAACAAACGACACATTGTTTTTCCTGAGCAGTCTTTGAAAAAGATTCTGCACATCTTTCGCTTTGTCGCTTTCAGGAAATATCCGGCCGCCACGCTCAGTTACTGTCTTTAAATTATTACTGTGAAAAAAATCCACAGTCTCCTTTACTCCAAATTTATTAAGGGCGCTCAGCAGGAATTTACCGTTTTTCCCAAAACAGGCTGCAAATTTTCGAATATCAGTTTCAGCGTTAGTAATATTGCATCTTTCTTTGCCTGTCATTAACAGTTTTATACCAGCAATATTATTTTTTTCCAACAGCACAACACGAGCATTGCACTCGGATGCACGCAATGCAGCCATAAGGCCGGCAGGTCCTGCTCCAATTATTGCAAGGTTATATGTTTCTTTTTTCATGCCTGCTTTGCCAAGTGAATAATATGGGCTATAGAACTGAGGCGTTTCTGAACTTTTGTTATCTGATGCATTATTATATCTGCTATGAGAAAAATAGTACTCGCATCTGCGTCGCCGAGGAGAAAGGAGATCCTGAAATTAACAGGTCTGAAATTTATTGTATGCAAAAGTGATTATGAAGAAGACCTCAGCCTGTCATTACCGCCACGTAAACTTGCAAGGTTTCTGTCGCTTAAAAAGGCCGAGGCTGTTGCTCATAAATACAGAAATTCTATAATCATAGCAGCAGACACATTTATTGTTTTTCAAAGCGAAATTCTTGGCAAACCTTTGAATGAAAGAGCAGCTGTAAAGATGCTGAGTTTGCTGAATGGAAAGTCACATTCGGTTATTACAGGTTTCACCATAATAGATACTTTCAACAGTAAAATATTATCAAGAGCTGTTGTAACAAAGGTGCATTTCAAAAAACTCAGTAAACAGGAAATAACTGCATATGTTGAATCAAAGGAGCCTCTTGGCAAGGCTGGTGCATATGCAATTCAGGGGCTTGGATCGATTTTTATTGATAAAATAGATGGTGATTTTTTCAACGTTATGGGCCTGCCTTTGTCTGCCTTGACTCAAGGCCTCAAAGAGTTTGGGGTTTATATTTTGAAACAGAGCAAGAAGGGACAATAATCCGCTGTGCTTTCGATCGGAAATTTAACGTTTAGTTCCTCCCTGGTCCTTTCCCCGTTATCCGGGATAAGCGACCTGCCTTTTCGCCTTGTCAATAGACCCTTTGGATGCGGACTTGCATTTACCGAGATGCTGGGGGCAAGCGCACTGGCTAATAAAAACAGGAGCACATTGAAAAAGCTTTCTACTGCTGTAAACGACAGACCGCTCGGTGTTCAGATTCTCGGAGGGGACTCTGAGATAATCAAAAGGGCGCTTGAAACTGTATCGGAATATGATTTTGATCTGTTAGATTTCAATGCTGCATGTCCGGTAAAAAAAGTTGCTTCACGGGGAAAAGGTGCTGGGCTGCTCAGAGAGCTTCCGAAATTACAAAAACTCCTTAAAGTAATCGTTGCTAACACAGACGCACCTGTTACAGTAAAGATTCGAACAGGCTGGGATGAAACGTCTGTAAATGCAGTAGAGACTGCCATATCTGCAGAGGATGCAGGTATAAGCGGTCTTTTTATTCATGGTAGAACGAGAAGCCAGAGATATAGTGGAAATGTAGATTATCAGGTCATAAGGGAAGTTAAAGAGGCGCTTAAAATACCGGTAATTGCGAGCGGGGATGCACTTTCACCAGCTCTTATAAAAAAACTTTTCGATGAGACAGGTGCTGATGGTGTGGCAGTAGCAAGGGGTGCGCTGGGCAATCCATGGATATTTAGTGAAACATCAGAGTATTTAAAGAAAGGGACAATGCTGTCCAGACCTGATATTCATGACATAGTTAGAATTATGAAAGAACACCTTACTTCAAATATAGAGTTTCACGGAGAAAAACTTGGTGTTGTACTCTTCCGGAAATTTTTTGGATGGTATACACGGGGAATGTCCATTAAAGAACTGAAAAGCAGGGCGTTCTGTGCAGATACTGCAGAAGATATGTTGAAACTTATTGATGAAGTAGAAAAAGCAGCCCATCTTTCCGGTGTGACCGGTGAAGCAGAAATTCAGCAGTATTTTAGATAACCTGTAATTAGTACGACTCTACGACTGACACAGTTAAACGTCAACCGGCTTGGAATACCGTAGCTGCTACTTTATTGCTCAGCCTATTCCAGTATTTCGAGAACATAACGCTTGCCAAGCTTGGTACCGGCAGCACTCAGTATTGTTCTGATAGCACGGGCTGTGTTTCCCTGCTTTCCGATAACCTTTCCGATATCAGTTTTAGCAACACGCAATTCAAAGACAACAGTCCTTTCTCCATCGACCTCACCAACTGCTACTTCCTCAGGGCTATCAACCAGAGCCTTTGCAATTTCTTCAACCAGTGATTTCATTTTTACCTCCGTTTGAATATGGGTTATTATGCTTTTTTTATCAGATCCAGAATAATTCGAATCTCAATGGTTCTACTATACCTTAAACAGGCCATAAATAAAATCTGTATAATATGCAAATTAGTGTTTTTGATATCCAATCAGTTTTCCGGTTCCCAAAGCTCAGGTGTCGTGCTTCCCATAGTCCCATATTCTATTCGTGAAGGCCTGACAATTACAATACAATAGTTTGGGTCATCGGGTCCTGAGAAATAGTTGCTCAGGTCATCGAACCAGAAAGAATCACGCTCATGACGGTCAGTTGAAATTTCAGCGGTTCCCTGTAACTGAAGCCAGTTTTTTGCTGTCTCAAGGCTGGTGACTCCAAGTGAAATATGTATGTCCGGGTTTTTCCTGATCTGAGCGATTTTTCTGGAATCAACATGGGTACAGAATCGAATAGCCAGGTCACTGTTGGCTTTTCCCATAACATAGCGTACCCAGGGCTTTCCGTCCTCAGTTATTGTAGAGACATTCATTAGTTGAAACTCTTTAGCAGTATTGAATATTCTCTGTTTTAAATCACTCATGCGAAACCTCCATAAAAAATATTTTTTCTTCCTGTTCAGGTATTCTTTAATTTGGATTTATATATTATATCCATAAAACGAAAAATTGTATTCAATGGACAATCTCGCGACTATAGCAGAGCAATTTAAACCTCATGGCCGGATCATAGATATTAGCCGACTGGGTAATGGGAATATTAATAACACTTTTCTGGTAACACTGGATTCCGGAGAGAATAATCACTTTGTCCTGCAGGGTATCAATGCAAGGGTTTTTCCACGACCGGAACTCATAATGCGTAATATGCGTATATTCACCGATCATGTCAACCATCGTCTGGTCCGTACTCCGACTGTTGCAGGAAGGAGATGGGAGATGCCGGGAATACTGACGACAAAGGACGGGCATGACTTCTGGCATGACTCGGACGGGTCGTACTGGCGTGCTATCAGTTATATTGAGAACTCCCGGTCTTTTGACACTGTCAGAGACATTGATCATGCCAGAGAAGTCGGCTCTGCTCTCGGCATGTTCCACAGCCTTATAAGCGACCTTTCTCCAGACAGACTGGAGGATACTCTGGAGGGATTTCACATTACACCCCGTTATCTGCGACAGTATAAAAATGTAATATCAACATGCAATGCTGATAACTCCCCTGAAATTAATTATTGTCTGCGGTTTGTGAATGAAAGGACTGACCTGGCAAATGTACTGGAAGATGCCAAGGCTCAGGGCAGACTATCTCTTCGACCGATTCACGGAGACCCGAAGGTCGATAACATCATGATAGACAATGCTACTGGGCAGGCTATAAGCATTGTCGATCTTGATACTGTCAAACCCGGTCTGGTTCATTATGACATTGGCGACTGCATAAGGTCGGGCTGCAATCCCCTTGGTGAAGAAACTGAACAATTTGATGCGGTATTTTTTGACCCGGATCTTTGCAAAGCCATTCTGAATGGCTATGTTTCAATAGCCAAAGGGTTTCTCACTGGAAATGACTACGATTATATGTATGATGCGATCCGGCTTATGTCTTTTGAACTAGGCATGAGATTCTTTACAGACTATCTGGCAGGAAATGTATACTTCAAGGCAAAGAACCAGAAACATAATCTGGCCAGGGCGATCGTCCAGTTCAAGCTTACCGAAAGCATCGAATCACAGGAGACTGCAATACATGCTATTATTCAGGATCTGCGATGAATATTGAGAGCTTTTCATTAAACCGAAGCAGATGTTAAAATAGACAACTTTAAATTAAGGAAAGAAGATGCTCCCGTTTTTTTTAAAAGCCAAAACAATTTCTGATGCATGGTTTCAGCTGATTTACAACATATTTGATAACTCTTATAAGCAGCAGATTCAAAAAGGCTCCTTTGAAAAAGAGCAGTATCGTCTTCAATATCCTGGACTAGCCGTTTTTATTGAGCATCCGGATCAGGATATGATTCCGGTTATCCCACCTGCTTTAGGAATCCCGGTGCCTACAGACATGGAATACATCGAAGATTATTTTGCTGATTATTTAATGAATCCTGAACTTACTGAAAATGAAACTTATAGATATTCAAGCAGGATTCACCATCCAATGCCCAAAGGTGGCACTCAGTTGGAACGAGCCGTTCAGATGCTTAAGGAAACGCCGTTAACTAACCAGGCTGTAGTTGAGATAGCCACTCCTGAAGATTTCGATATCTGCTATGGCAATGATGGTAATTTTGACCCACCGTGTTTGAGATTGCTGGATTTTAAAGCTATCCCGGAGGGTAATGATCTAACGCTTACCATAACATGTTATTTTCGCTCTTGGGACTTATGGGCAGGATTTCCTTCAAATCTTGGAGGGCTTGAATTACTTAAACAGTATGTTGCTGAAGAAGCCGGGCTCAAGAGCGGACCGATGTATGCTTATAGTGCTGGTGCTCATATATATGGTTACCAGGAAGAGCTGGCAAAAATCAGGACATTGAGGAAATCGTGAGCCTTATTGGAATTTGGGTCTGGACATTTGACTTTTTAGAATTAAGATGCCATCATTTATACGATATTTTAGGAGTTTTTGAGAAAAGCAAGGCCACAAAGACTCTATACTTTGTGGTTTTTTTATTAAGAACTGGGTTCTGCAATGAATTCAGTCTATTAACCAAGGAGGGAAAGTAGCATGGCAAGTGGAATTGTAAAGTGGTTCAATGAATCTAAAGGATTTGGATTCATAACTCAGGATGATGGTGGTGCTGATGTTTTCGCACACTATTCCGAAATTCAGGGCGATGGCTTCAAAAGCCTTGTCGAAGGCGATACTGTGAATTTCGATGTAGTTGAAGGCGACAAAGGCCCTAAGGCAACAAATATCGTAAAGCAATAAACCTGAGAAGCATGGCCCATCACGGGACATGCTTTTTCAGATAAGACATGTTTTTTCGATAAGTTATTAAATTTTCATTCTTAGCTATCTCTGGACACTCATAAGAAAGCTGATTGTTGAGTTCACACGATAACCGTTTTTTATGCAGTTAATCTTGCAGGTGAGGTAATTATGGCAAGGCGTGGTGGTATGTACAGCGCAACTAAGCGGAAAAAAGAACTGAAGCGACAGAAGAAACAGGAAGAGAAACGACAAAAGCGTCTGAATGTAAAAAATTCTTCTGAGGAATCAGAAGATACTGTCTCTATAAATGCTGAATCAGAATCTGCTGAAAACAGTACCGAAGTAACAGATCAGGAAAAAGCAGAATAAGGCATCCTACCTAATTCAAGTCGCAGTCGATAAATAAGGAGAAATAACATGAAAAAAAATCTTGTGTTTCAGATCTTAATATTTGCATTTGCACTTATGTTTTCGATAAATATCTCATGCTCTGCTTCAGAGAAGACAGCCCCTGATTCAAAGAAACCGGCTGAAGTATCTGAGAAGGCTCAGGAGATGAAAATTCCACAGAATGACCCTGTTCTTTCAGGCAAGGTTGTAGAAACAATGAATACTGGTGGCTATACATATGTGAATATCGGGAAAGATGGTAAGGAAATCTGGGTGGCTGTCCCTGAGATGAAAATATCAGTCGGAGAGGAAATATCTTTCAGACCCGGGATGCCTATGAACAATTTCAAGAGCAAGACGCTAAATCGGACATTTGAAACGATAGTCTTTTCAGCTGGAGTTATGGGGAAGCAGGCAGAAAAACCTGATACGACAACAGTGGATAAAAAATCGGTTACACTTCCCGATACAAAAGAAATTAACATTAAAAAAGCCGCGGGACCTGATGCATACAAAGTAGCCGAGCTGTACGAAAAAAGCGCTGAACTCGACAAAAAAAATGTTACTGTGAGCGGTCAGGTTGTAAAGTTTTCATCCGCAATCATGGGGAAGAACTGGATTCATCTTCAGGACGGAAGCGGTGATCCTTTAAAAGGCACCAATGATATCCTGGCCACATCACAGGATGTTGTCGCGGTCGGCGATATTATTACAATAAATGGTACTCTGGCTAAAGATAAGGACTTTGGTAGTGGTTACAAATATTCTTTAGTTATAGAGCAGTCAACTGTCAAAAAATAATATAACTCAAAAACCTTTTGAGATGTAGCAATGGCAAGGCTATCATTTAAAGTAGGACATGTCTATTGTTATGACTGTGTCAAGGCACTGGGGAAATTCATCGGCAGAATGAAAGGTGTGCAGTCTGTTGAGGTGAAAAATAATGATAGTGCGATTATTGAGTATGACCCTGCAGGGCTTGATTTTGATGAGGAAAAATTCAAACAAATCGTTATTGAGTCTATAGACAAACTTGGGTTTAAGATAAAAGAACATTAGTTATTGATTGCTGCAGTATAAAAGGTAGAGCAGTTCTCAGATATATAGCTTGACCTACAGGTTCCCTGTCTTCTGATAATCCTCGACGTATTTTTTCAGCGCCCTGAAAAAGATCCAGTCAATAGAGAGATCATTGTCAGCCGCGATCTTGATCATTTGCTCGATCGTGGCCTTTTCGATCAAGGCCTGACCAGATGCAGGTTTTTTCTTTTTATCTTTAACGTTATCAGTGGTACTGTTTGGTGAACGTTTATTGTGTTCCCTTTTTAAAAGGTCTTTTAGCTCCTGAACATCACCATTCTTTACGGCGTTGACAACATCTTCGGGAGGTTGATCAAACGAAGACCCTTTTTCCTTTGCCTGTGCAGGGTTATTATCAGATTTCTTTTTATCAGAGACCGGCTTGCCTGAAGACATCATGTCGGTCATTCCGGTCATGCCCATCATCATTTCGGCCAGTTTGCGTGCATGTTCGTTGTCAGGAATCTCTTCCTTGATAAATTCATCTAAACTTCCCTTTGCCATAGCCATAGCCATCTTGTCAGCCATTAGCGGAGGCTTGCTTTCAGAATGTTCAAAACGTTTTTTCCCGCCGAATGGTGTATCTGGTGGTTTTGGCAGGGGTTTATCTTTTCCTGACATAGGCATTTCCCTCGTTTCAATATGTATACTATAACATAACAGTTAGATAGTTAATGATATATATTGGTGCGGTTGTTATTCCCCAAAAGCCATGCCAGTGATCAAGACAAGGAGGAATATCATGAGAAAGTCTTTAGGTGCCAAAACATTAGTTTATCCAACTCCGGTTTTTGTTATCGGTACATATGATAACGCAGGAAAACCTAACGTGATGACAGCTTCATGGGGAGGTATATGCTGTTCCAGCCCCCCTTGCGTTGCTGTATCTATCAGAAAAGCAGCTTATTCTCACGGTAATATTGTTGAAAAAAAGGCCTTTACTATAAACATTCCTGCAGAGGCCAATATCCGGGAAGCTGATTTTTTCGGTCTTGTTTCGGGAAAGGACAGAGACAAATTCACCGAAGCAGGACTCACACCTGTTAAGAGTGATATGGTGGATGCTCCTTATGTTAAGGAATTTCCATTTGCTCTGGAATGTAAACTGCTCCAAACAGTTGAAATAGGTTCACATACCCAGTTTATCGGTGAAGTGATCGATATCAAGGCTGAACCGTCTATGCTTGATGCTGATGGAAATCTTGATATAGAAAAAGTTATGCCTGTTATATTTACCCCTGTAAGTCGCAATTATTACGGAATCGGGCGGTCTGTTGGTAAGGCATTTTCTATTGGAAAAAACATTAAATAAACTTATTTTGCATATATCTGGTAAAGGCCATTGTTATAATTTATGAATCAGGGGCATTGCCTGCAAGGAGGACTGGATGATTAAGAAGCTTACAGATATTTTCGAGGAAAAAGAAAAGACATATTCATTTGAGTTTTTTCCGCCCAAAACCCCTAAAGGGTTGCAAAACCTCTATAAGACAGTTGAAGAATTGAACGGGCTCGGCCCTGATTTTGTATCGGTTACATATGGTGCCGGAGGTTCATCACGCGGCACTACAATGGAGATATGTTCAGAGATCCAGAAAAAATATGACCTTACGGTCATTCACCATCTGACATGCGTTGGTCATAGTCAGTCAGATCTCAAAGAAATTATCAGCCAGATGAAGGTGAACAATATAAAAAATATACTCGCGCTTCGTGGAGATCCGCCTCAGGGTGTTGATAAATGGGAGCCAGCATCTGACGGCCTTGAGTACTGTTACCAGTTGGTTGATCTTATTAAAGAAATTGATAAAGATTTTTTCAGCATAAGTGTTGCCGGTTTTCCGGAAGGACATATAAACTGTCCTGACAAAGAGACTGATTCAAAATATTTGAAGATAAAGATGGATCACGGTGGTGAGTTTGTAGTTACTCAGCTTTTTTTCGATAATTCTATTTACTCTGAATATTCCAAGAGATTGCAGAATGCTGGTGTTCATGCCCGATTGCTTCCCGGTATCCTGCCGATAACGAGTTATGAAGGTTTGTTGAAGTTCTGTAAAATATGCGGTGCAACGGTTACGCAGGAAGTTCATGACATTTTTGGTCCGATAAGCGACGATGATGAAGCTACTAAAGAGGCGGGTATAGAGTTTGCGGTAAAGCAATGTAAGAACCTGCTTGAACGCGGCTCACCGGGCCTTCATTTTTTTACATTGAACAAAGTGGAGCCTGTTAAAGAAATCTGGAAGAGACTGGGGCTCTGATTAATTTTGCATTTCCTGCTATTTTGATTATGGGGTAAGAATGAAAGATCAAGCATTGCCGATCGGGATAAAGCATGAACGAAGAAAATTCAAGCGATTCAATATTTCCCTTGTATTGGAAATTAAATCAATTGACAAACCCGGTGAGTGTTCTCTGGGAATCATAAGAAACTTTTCTTATGATGGGTTTTGCTTTGAATTTCATGCTCCTGACTTTAAACAGAATGAAAATATCGAGTTCATCCTGAGGTATCCTCAAGGCAATTTGAGCGTAACGTTTTCTGGTGATGTTATATGGAAGGAGCAGGGGTATACCGAATGTCTGATAGGAATTAAGCTGAAAAAAATGGATCAGGAGACGAAGAACAGGTTCGTAGAAATTATATCCGCGTCCGGGAATATGCCCTTTGATTTAGAGAGTTATGAAAGAGAACCTGCAGGTGTCATTGTTAACATGGAGAAGGAGAAATCTGTGGAACAACCCGGTGCAGTGCCACAGGTCAAATTAGATCTGGAATCATCTCAACAGGTCACGGACAATAAATCAGGATTGCATTTTCTGCTTACTGCAATAACTATTGTTGCGCTTGCTGTTTTGTCATATATAGTAGCAACAATTCCTGAAAAAAAGTCTGAACATCCTATAGTTGTTGTTACACAAAAAACAGAAAGCAATGCTGTAGAGCAGGTCAAGATAATTAATGCAGTCAACGTTACTAAGCGATACGATTACAAATCAATTTATAGCATTCAGACTGGGAGTTTCACTGAACTCACACGCGCTTCTCAACAATTTGGCTTTGTAGTTGAGAAATTGAACAAAAAGGAACTTGGCTTTCTCAGGATAGAAAAAATTGGCAACTATTATTCTGTGCGGCTTGGCAAGTTTGATGATTACGCGGCTGCAAAGCGGTTTATGCATGAAATTATTCCCGGGATTTTCGATGCAATAATATTAAATGTAAATATTGAAGATGATAGAATCATAAAATTTCACAAATGATGAACTGAAGGTTTAGTAACCTTCCTGAAAAACATTAATATTCCCACGAATCACACAACTTCAAAACATATCATCCCGGACAGATATAACATCACATCTGATTCAATGTGAATTTTACCTTTACTACCCGACCATCAAATGGAATAATTCATTCAGATAATTAATGGAGGAAGGGAAATGGAAATTAAAAGGGACGATTCAACAATAATCATGCTGGTTTTAATATGGTTGTTTAACTTTGCAGTGTTATGTATATCTTCGATTCAGTGATTATATTGTTTTAGCATCGTCTTCATTCAGTACCTTCTTTTTTATTGGCAGCCAACAACCGGCTGCCTATTTTTTT
>CAZVHL010000036.1:8277-12985 GCA_964626925.1 uncultured Nitrospiraceae bacterium | reverse complement strand
GGGAGGACTGACATTGCTCCGCGTGCGCCGTGGCCTTCGTCTCTGAGGCCTTGTTCTTTGCTTGGTTTTAGCAACTGCTGGCGGTCGTTTTTTCACAGAAGATTTAACTCCCTTGTCCTCTCGCAATCTGACAATGGTCTGATCATCGCCCCATAAAAGTATTACTTTATCTTCCTGTATATCCGACACAGTATACCCGCCAACCAGATCATTTAATCCATAAGTCTTGGTTGTCTTTGTGGCCGGATCTTCGAGAATCGCTGTCTTCTTATCTCCGAAGATAATTGTACCAAAAAGCTTTGGCTGATTTGGGGGGGGTGGCGCAACTGATTTTGTATCTTTACTGCCCTCATCCCGAGCTGATCTTGCTGGATTAAATAAATTACCACTTGTTATTATCTCGTAAGATACAGGTTTACTCCTCTGAACTTTTTTCTTGACATCTTTCTTGTCCTCATTCTCTGTTTTCACAGATGATTCGGTCAGAATCTCCAGGGGGCTTGAAAGCACATTAGTTAACTTAAAAACAAGAAATCCTGCTACAATGCAAAGCACTATATTAACAATAAAAAAGTTACGCAGCATTTTTGGCCTCTTTGATTTTAGTGTCAGCCGGCTTCCTGATAAAACCGGTAACTACTAATGTAACATTAATGTCTTCAGGCTTACTGATGTTCGTAACCCTCACTTTCATTTCTGAAACAACAAGCAAAAAGGCTGATTTCCTTAACCGTGCAAGTAGATTATTTAATTTTGCAGTAGATGCAGTAAATCCAATCTCTACAGGTATACCGGTATAATGGTCCGACTTCAATGTACTTAACGCACGTTCAAGCTTAATGTCTATATTCAATGAAGAAGAGATATCTTTTAAGGTTTTTTGCAGTTCAGCTGCAGCAACAGGAGCTTTATTGCCTTTCAAAAAAAGTTTCTCCTGATTTTTAAGCTCTCTTTCAATGTCATCGAATTGCTTCTGCAGTTTTTCGGTTTTAGCAATTTTGTTCAGTTGTTTTTGAAGAATCATTACCCTGGTGTCAGAGTAATCAAACGCTAATTGTTTATTATCACTGTAAAGGCCATATATGAAATAAATGATAATAAACAAAACAGCAATACCGCCTATAATTACAAACTTCTTTTCTCTATCACTGACTTTTAATGGAAATTCCATGAAAAATAAACTCTCTTCCTGTTAATAAATTCAGTCCTTATGAAATCACTTGTCCTTTTTCTTTTCCTCACTCTCCGGATTGATTATTCGGGCCTTAAGTTTGAAACCTTCCTTTTCCTTTGTCTTTTTAATCGGTCCTACAAATTCAACTTTTTCAAAAAAAGGGGAATCTTCCAAAAGAGGAATTAAAGCAGAAGATGTAACCGCGAATCCGCTGACTACCAGTTCAGCATCTTCTTTTTTATTTTCAATAACATTTATCCCTTTGTATTTTAGATTTGTTATCCAGGAATCTCGGGGTAAAATTCTTGAGAGCTCTGCAAGCACATCCATCGCAACCGCATTGTCATTTAGATTTTGCAGGAAATCCCTCTTTTCACTAAGCAGATTTATATTGGAAGTAATCTCCTCAATCTTTGCAATTTCAGGCTCGTTTGCTTTCAGGGTTTCATTTACTTCTTCAAGAAACTTCTTAGTCTTTACATATTCAGCAGCAGCAATTGACACTATCAGAATCACGATCACACCTGCAAATATCTGAGTAGTCACCGGAGCAGATTTCCTGGCACTAAGCTGCCGTTTGTGTGGAAGCATATCAATTCTGAATGTTCCCATGCCCAGACCAATAAGGCATGCTCCGACCGAAGATGTTATTCCCCTGTACTCTGTATCTTTCATAGTTTTTGAAAAACCGCCCAATTCGTTAATATTTGTAATATCCACGCCCATATTGTCTTTCAATGCATCAACATTTAACGCAATAGCTGAGTTATTTCCAGAAAGGATCAGCCTGTCAAATTTTTCAATAGAAAGAGGAGATTTTAAATCATTTATATGCTGGACAACTTCATTAATGATTACATCTGACTGGTCCTCGTCAAAATATATGGACTTGATATCCCTGCAAAGACCACCTTGAATCAGAGCTGCCACGAGATAGCCTTTTTCAGTGTACAGTAAAACATTTGTTTCATTTTTCTTACCAAGTACATCCGATCTGTCCGGAATGCCTATGACATGCCGCCATCCTCCTGCCAATACACCGCTTAATTCTATTGCATTATATATAGCAAATGATGAAGTGGTTAATAAATCCGGAGTTAAGACCATTTTTTCAAGGGTATCCAACACAAAGTCCACCTTCTGCTTTCGTACAACTGTAAACATAACCGTATAAGTTTTGTCCCTTTCCTCGATTACCTGAAAATCGTATACAACATCTTCCAGGTTAAATGGAATGTGTCGCTCAATTTCAAAACTCATTAACTGATCAAGGGTTCCCCTTCCCCTTGCTGCAGGAACATGAATAAACTTTGTTATAGCCCATTTGTCCGGCAGGCTTACAAAGGTGCCTCTCAAGTCCTTGCCATGCTGCCTTATATACTCTTTAATCTCATCAAGATCCTCAATCATACCTCTTAGCGGAAATTTGGAAGATGAAAGAATCGCCATTCCTGACAAACTGTTATTGACATATGTAAGTATTACAGAGTCTTCCCTGAACTCCAGACCCAGATATGTCCCAAATAGTTTATTCAATCGAATTATCACTCCAGTATAGAGTTACTAAATCGTTTGCCTGTCTTTGCAGCAAAACCTTCACAGTCCTTGTGATCGACTCGTCAGAATTCTTACCTGTTGACGTTATTGTAAAGAATGTTGAATCCACCTTGCTTTTCCCTATCGGTCTCTTAATCGGGCCATTCTCTCTTTGAATCATAATGTTGTCTGCAACTACAGCACCGAATGTAGCTTCAAGAACAGGTAACTGTGCAGTGTTAATGTTAATCAGTTCTGAACCCTTGACAGTCAGATACCCTGCTACCCCACTGTAACTCTCCTCCTCCTCTTCGGTTTCATCTGCTTCCTGATCCTCAGGTTTCACATTATCGTGAGCTGATCCAAAATAAATTTCAGGAGTCATCCCTTTCACAAGCAACAGTTCTTCAATGGTACTGAAAGGACCATCTTTACAGCTATATGGCCTCTCCAGGGAAGTGTAATAATCTTCTTCAGCACCATTAAGCCTGTGAAGTGAGTTCTCATCCCTCCAGTCAAGGATTGAATCCACTATTGTACTCACCTCTTCTGTATCAACCCCTGAATCGAGAAAGAGACGTCTCAACTGTTCTGCTTTGGCAGTATTAATATTAACCTTTCCATCCTCATCAATTATCGTGTACTCAAAATTTCCTCTGCCCAGCTTATTGCTCCTCTCAGTTTCTTCCTCTTCTGTATCATTCGTATCTGATTCATCAAAAAACACAAGAACATCATTTTCGTTGACAAAAGCACTTCTTAAATCCCTGACCGAAAGCAACTCAATCTTTGCCTGCTCAATGCCGGCCAAAGCCAGTTGATATGCCTCTTCTTCTTCCTTGAAATTCCTTGTAATTTTCATTTCTGTACGCATTGAGTAAGAGAATTCACCAACTAACGCAAGAAGTATCACCATAATCCATATAACAAGCACAAGGGCTACCCCGCCCTTTTCATTGCTCAACGCAATACTTTTGCTCACAAATTTACAGCTAAAGAACTGTACTCTGCTCCTCATTTTTAAACCTTTGACCATAAGGCAGGTATACCTGAAAAGGCTGGAAGTAAGATATTTTAATCTTCACAGCATCAGGCAGCGAATCATTAAAATCCCATGATTCTCTCCATTCATCCGCATGAGCCACAAAATACTCAAATGTTACTTCTCCTATCTCAGAATCCAGAATTTCCTCATCACCTTCAATATTGTCTATTAATTCCTTATCAGGAAGCAAACCTTCTTTATAATAAAGAGTTTCATCCTTATAATCATAACGAATCCATTTGAGCCCTCCATATAAAATATCATTGGTGGTCGTAACAAATAAGATCGAATTTTTGTCACCTTCAAATACTATAACCTGCTCATTATCTATCTCTATCATGTATGGAAAAACTGACTTCAACTGCTGAGAAAACATGCTCGACAAAATACGTAATCTCTGGGTTTCATCTGTTTCGATATCCCCTTTCTCCCATGCATTCATCGCCAGACGTAGTCCAGCTCCAATTATAACCGTGACCATTGTCAGAATAGTTAATGAAATTAAAAGTTCCAGGAGCGTAAACCCTTGTTCTTTTCTCTTTATCATATTCACAGGCTTTCCTCTGTCGAGATGGTTTTAAGGCTAACAAGTTCAACAGAGTTCTGCCTGCTGCCAGCAGCATCCCAGAACACCCTGATTTTTATCTTCACTAAATCAAAGTTAGATTCCTCCAGTTCCCCATATGGCTCTATTTCAGCTTCCCATTTAAAGCCGTCTTCAAATGCACCGCTATCCGAGACAGGAACAAAAGCAATTTCCTCCATTTTATATTTGGCATGTACCACAGCCCTGGTATAATCACCGGATCTCCTGCTTGCTTTCAGTCCACCGGAGAACAGCTGCATAACCATAACAAAACTGATTCCGATTATAGCTATAGATACAATAACTTCCATAAGCGTAAATCCAGATACGTTACAATTGCCTTTTGCCTTTTGAATTTTACCCATAG
>CAZVHL010000036.1:0-8177 GCA_964626925.1 uncultured Nitrospiraceae bacterium | reverse complement strand
TCCACTCATCTGACCCTGATATAGTTGAAAGAAGAGCTTCAAGACCTTCCGAAGTTGTCGGGTACCTTCCGACATCAAGGCGCAAAGAGTCAAGCGCTGTTCCGAAAAGCTCTATCTGAGCATAGGCCGCATTAGTTCTTGCCTTTTCCAGCTTCCCAAACATCCTGGGTGCTACAAGAGCAGCTAAAAGGCCTATGATAATCATGACCACCATTATTTCTATCATAGTCAGACCACGCTGACCAGTAAGAAAACTTTCTGTCTTTTTTTGCCTCATTGTCATATTTCCTCCTGCTTATTTAAATAAATTTAAATTTTAATTCATTCAATACGATCTATACGATATTCCCTTTTTCATTATTTAAAATCAGTTTATAACTGACTATATTTTAAAAAGGCAGTTCATTAATACTAAAAATCGCAATCAACATAGAGATTACGATAAAACCCACAATGATACCCATAACTAATATCAGAGCAGGCTCCAGAAGCGCCAGCATACGTTTTATTGAATTTCTGACTTCGATATCAAAACGATCAGCGATTTTAATGAACATTTCATCAAGTTTGCCGGTCTCTTCACCAACAGTAATCATATGGATTGCAATAGGAGGAAAGATATTTGAATTTGATAACGGTTCTGCAATGCCCCTGCCTCTCCTGGCAGATTCCTTGACAGCTGATATGGCCTCATATAGTTTGCCGCTCCCGAGAGTGCCCTGTACAATCTGGAATGCATTGAGTATTGGCACACCGCTGTTGAGAAGAGTACCCAGAGTCCTCGCAAATCGAGACACTGCTGCCTCTTTCTGAAGCTTACCAAAAACAGGCAGGCTGTATTTAAGTTGATCCCATTTCTGTCTTCCGCTATTGCTCTTGATATACTGTCTTAAAATAAAGAATAACACTGCAAATACAAGCAGAATAGCCCACCAATAATTTATCAGTCCATTGCTGATGGTCAGCAATATGACTGTGGGTAAAGGTAGGGCTTCCCCCATATCACTGAATATCTTGGTAAACTGCGGCACAACAAATGTTAACAGAATCACCACAGCGCTACCGCCGACAAAACTCAGGAGAGATGGATATATCAGGGCAGACTGGACATCAGATTTAATGCTTTGAGAATTTTCAAGATAGGTAGCCAATCGTGAAATAGTACTTTCCAGAAAACCACCCGCCTCCCCTGCCTTTACCATATTCACATAAAATAGCGGAAATTCAGATGGGAACTTTGACAGGGCCTCAGAAAAGGATCGTCCACCTCTTACCTGTGATATTAATTCAAGAACAAGATCTTTGAGTTTTTTTTTCTCAGTTAAACCTGACAGTATGCTCAGTGACCTGTCAAGTGGAAACCCTGCCTCAAGCAAAACACTAAGCTGATAAGTAAATGCCATAATATCTTTTTCTCTCACTCCGCCCTGAAGAAAAGATTGCAAACGGCTCATCAATCTCATGCCCTCAACGGCTTTAGTTATCTTAATCGGAAAGTAACCCATTTCCTGTATGCGGTCTACTGCCAATCGTTCGCTCGCAACTTCAATGGTACCGTTTACAATATTTCCATCTCTGGTTGTCGCCTCGTATGTATAAGTATCCACTAAATTCCCTCCCGGGCCACTCTCAGGACTTCTTCAATAGTCGTAACTCCTTCCTGAACCTTTTGCCAGCCGGAATCTCTCAGAATCTGCATACCTCCAGCCACCGCTTTCTTTCTGATCACTTCCGAACTTGCCCTTTCCATAATTAATCGCCTGATCTCTTCATTAACAACCATTAATTCAAATATTCCGGTCCTTCCCTGATATCCTGTATGCCTGCATTCCTCGCATCCGATTCCATGATATGTTGTTACATTATCTGACAGTAGCTCTATCTTGTCTATCATTTCCTGCTGAGGCTTATAAGGCTCCTTGCATTTAAGACAGATCACTCTTACAAGTCTCTGAGCCAATACCCCTATGAGAGAAGAAGATACCAGAAATGCTTCTATCCCCATGTCAAGAAGCCTGGTAATAGCACCCGCAGCATCATTAGTATGCAGTGTGCTAAAGACCAGATGGCCAGTGAGCGCTGAATGAATGGAAATTTCAGAAGTTTCGACATCCCTGATTTCACCCACCATTACAATATCAGGATCCTGCCGAACAATATGTCTAAGTCCATTTGCAAAAGTCAGGCCTATTTGAGGTTTAATCTGAATCTGGTTTATGCCCTGAATCTGGTACTCAATCGGATCTTCAATAGTAATTATCTTTTTGTCCTCTGAATTAATCTGACTCAACGATGCATACAAAGTCGTCGTCTTACCGCTTCCTGTAGGACCTGTAACAAGTAGCATCCCGTAAGGCGAGACAATTAGTTTTTTGTATTCTTCAAGAGTCTCCTCAGGAAATCCAAGGTATGCTAAACCTACAAGCACGCTTTCCCTGTCAAGTATCCTCATAACAATGCTTTCTCCGTAAATAGTCGGAATAGTAGAAACACGGAGATCGATTTCTCTGCCTGAAACTCTCAACTTTATTCGCCCGTCCTGAGGCAGTCTCCTTTCAGCAATGTTCAGTCTTGACATGATTTTAATTCTTGAAATTACAGCAGGCTGTATGCGCTTCGGAAATGCTTCAACTTCAGTAAGAGCGCCATCTATCCTGTACCTGACCTTTACATTATTTTCAAAAGGCTCTATATGTATATCACTGGCCCTGCTTTCTACTGCACGTGTAATCAGCATATTAACCAGTTTTACAATCGGAGCTTCAAAGGCCATGTCCCTGAGGTGATGAACATCCTCCTGTAATTCTATCCCAACCGTTTCTTCTTCCTCCTCACGCATTCCCTCCATAATACTGGTCATCTGAATATTACTTCCAAAATATTGTTCGATAGCCTCTGTTATGTCTTTTTCACTGCTCAGATACATTTCCATGGGGGTGTCTGAAAAAACCTCGAGCGCATCAAAAACATATTCATTAAGGGGATCAGCCAGTGCTACCTTCAAAACGCCCTCCTCTATACCTATAGGAACAAATTTGTACTGCTTCATGAATTTTACGGAAGGGTAGTTGTCATTTGGTATTGACTTCGGAAATTCAGAAAACCTCAAGTATTTCAGCCCGAATTGTGAACTCAGCGCTTCTAAAAGATCATCTTCTGATAGAAACCCCAGTTCAACAAGTATCTCTCCAAGACGACGCGGGCTGCCTTTGCTAAATGCAGACTGCTCTTTTAATGCTATTTCTAATTTTTCAGTGGTTATTACATTGAGCAGAATCTTGCCTAAAAGATCTGTCTTTTTTATTTTTAAGGTATTGCGGCTCATTGATGTTGAGTAAGTTCATTCCTCAATGGAGTGGACATTAATTTTCATCTTGATCAAAATACATTTTCAGTTCCTTGAGCTTTCGCAGATAATTCTTTGTAAGTTTATCTGCCTCTGTTTCATTTACTACCACATGAGGTGTAATAAAAATAATCAACTCTTTCTTTGTCACCGAATCAACCGAATATCGAAACAGATTCCCAAGGATAGGGATAGAACTCAGCAAGGGGACTCCCTGATAACTTTTGTCCTTTTTTTCCTCCATAATACCGCCGATTATTATCCCCTGCTGATTCGGAACAACAATAGATGTTTTAGTTTTTGTGGTAGTAAACGACGGGAACAGGTTTCCTGCCCGTCCAACTTGTACAGACTCCCCCTTGGAAGATACTTCCTGCTCAATATCTAAAACAACGGTTTTTTCTTCACTGATAGTAGGTTTTATTTTCAACTTAATGCCAACTGTTCTATATTCTATACTTTGCGTTAACGTATCTGTAGTAGTAGTAGATGTGGTGCTGGTCGCCGTCGGAACATCAGACCCAACCTCTATACTCGCTTCCTGCTGGTCCCTTACAAGTATGCTGGGGCTTTGTAAAATTTTAACTTTAGATCTGCTTGTCAGAGCATTAAACATAGCCGCGAGTTTATCAGGTCTGTATAAGATGTATGACAAACCACCGGACGGCCCCGAAAGCAGAGACGGTGCAGTTGATGCAAGGGACGGAAAGTTTGCGGAACCTGAAGTGCCCTGAGCAAGGCCATCAAATCTCTTGTTTTCAATACTTAAGTCATGGAGTACAGACCATTGAATACCGAATTTATCAGAGTCAGACAAGGTTACTTCAGCTATTATCGCCTCTATCAGAACTTCTCTTGGGTAAATATCTATTTTTAATATCGTCTCCACCATTTGACGATAAATTCCGGGAGGTGCGTATATAACAAGAGAATTAGTGGGTTCAAATGCAATTATCTCGATCCTTCCTCCCGTTCCTGATTGCTTCGATTTTGTTCTCCTGATAGTCGTCGGACGCTTTCTTTTGCTATCTTTTGCACCTGCCTGCGCCCTCTGCGGGGTTACTCTTGATCTTGAGGAATCTTCTGATTCATATAAAGTCTTAAGTATGTCAGCAATATCCTGAGCCTTGACATTCTGAACAGGGTGCACAAAGATGTTCTGGCCCGTGACGACTTCCTCATCAAGCTTCCTGATCCATCCCTCTACAGTTTTAAGAAGAGTCGGACTTGATGAAAAAACTATCAGACTGTTAATCCGCTCAATAGGAACAAGCGCTATGCCTTCTCCTGCCAGATTTAATGCTGTCAGCACTTCCGTAAGCTCATTTGATAATGTCAAAACATCAGAATACTTTGGTTTAAAGAAAAACAACCGTGTACTCTCAAACACATTCACATCAATTTCTCTCATGATCTGGAGGAGCCGTTTTACACTCGAGGAAAGGTCATTAATGATAAGCAGATTATTCCTCGGATTAGAAGTAATACTGCCAAATTGCGATAGTAGCGGCGTAAGTACCGTACTTATTTCGGATGCCGGAACATACTGTATGGGCACTATCTGTGTAATAGGTCTGTCAATATTTGCAACATCATCCGGTTGAATACCCCTGTGAATCGGCGTAGGTTTCTGCTTTGCAGTAGTTCCAGATACAATTTTTAAAAAATTACCCGACCTTACAATCGCCATCCCGTTCACCTCAAGCACAGATTCAAAAACATTCATTACTTCACTTACAGGAATTTTTTTAGATGAATGAATGGTTATCCTGGCATCGACCCCGGGAGTAATGATAAAGTTTTCATTTGTTATTGAGGCAACGGTATTGATTACATCTTTTAAAGCAGCATTATCGAAGTTCAGGATTATATAATTCTCTTCACTGGGTTTAGACAGAAATGCCTTGATCTTACTTGGCGAAACAGACTCAGAAGGGATAGGGGGCATTGGGGGTGGTACTTTACTGACATTATCCGCTGACGATTTTTCATTAATGTCAGGTTTTGACTCTTGTTTCTCTTCTGTTACGTTATTCTGCAGTTTGTTGACGGGAATGCTTTCTTCTGCAAAGACACCATTTGTATAGATAAATAAACAACTTATAATTATCAGGATGTTTTTCATTCGCATTATTTTATTAACAATTCCCATTTATTAAACCACCGAGACTGACAATGTCATTATGACTTTACACAAAGCCATTTACCCCTCACAATAATACTATAACTCACCTAAATATAACTAAAAAAGTATACCAGATTAAATAGACTATATCAATTATAGAATAACAGAAATGTTATGAATTTCTTGTGAACGGTATTAGAGAGAAAAAACGGTGATTTCTGCTGGAAATGATACAGTCGATTACAGGATAATTTTGAAATCCACAAGATTATTCTGATGAAATCTGATAAACGTTAGTTATATAATATAAAAATAATCATTTGAATTTATTATAAATATTTCAGGAGATAAATATGATAACCGGTAAACCTTTTTTGAATGCTGAAGATATTCAGAGCAAAGTCAATGAATTGGCATTAAAGATATCTGAAGACTATGAAGGGAAAGAAATTCTGGCAGTTGGGATCTTAAAGGGAGCATTCATGTTTTTTTCGGATCTTTTGAGAAGGATTCAGGTTCCTGTGAGTGTTGATTTTCTTATTGCATCAAGTTATGTAAAGACTGACTCTTCAGGCAAGATAACCCTCCATGCAGACTTAAGAGAAGATATAAGGGATAAGCATCTGCTTCTGGTTGAAGATATCATCGATACAGGATTGACAATGAACTATATAAAAAAAATGCTTCTTGAAAGAAAACCTGCTTCATTGAAGATATGTGCATTTCTGGACAAAGTATCCCGGAGAAAAGTCGAATTACCTATAGATTATACGGGTTATAAAATTCCTGATCATTATGTTGTAGGGTACGGACTGGACTACGAAAATAAATTCAGAAATCTGCCTTACATAGCAATCTTCAAAAAGACACTTAAAAAGCATTGATCTGCTGATTCAAAAGTAAATGGTGCCGAAGCCCGGACTCGAACCGGGACAGAGCAAGCTCCGAGGGATTTTAAGTCCCTTGCGTCTACCAAATTCCGCCACTCCGGCTTTTTGATTTCAAAGGGTTTTTACTCCCCCTGCAGTAGCGACAGCACTAATTGTAGCAGATTTGTAGCAGATATCCAATGTAATTCCAAAACTCAAATTAATATCACTCCATACCTGGATGGCGGATCTCGGTACGAGTCAATTCCGACAGATCCGGAATCTTTTTCTCATTATTAATCCCCACAAAAAAGGCGTCCCGAGTGTTCGGGACGCCTTTGAGAGTTAGATCATAAACATTAATCGTGTATTTGACCATTTCTACTACATGTACTCCATTCTACGCTGCTGCCATCGGTATAAGATTCGGAATAACATCCGCCGGATGGAGGAGCCTCTCTCCACGCATTACCGTTCATAAAGCCAGTTCCTGACCTAGTCCATGTGGTACCAGTGTATGTATTTGAGTAGGCATATGATGAACTATGTGCGCCGAAGTCACGTCCTGCTCCCGCGTGGCAGTTCGTACAACCAATCAGTTGCGTAGAACCAGTCTCACCGCCGTCACCGTCCGCATTACCACATCTGTCTCTAAAGGAGCCGCCGTCATAATGGGTAATGGCACTCCTGTTAATGTTATCAGGAGCGGCGTATCCAGTGTAGAAGAACGATCCAAGTCCATAAACTGATGCGTTATGACAGTTGATACAGAAGTTCTCTTGTGTGTAGGTTTCAGTTGCCTCTGCGTTCGTAGGTGCACCACCCGAATGTGTAACATTTACGTCAGCACCTCTCAAAATGTACTCGTAAGATGAACCGTGAGGTCCTCTCGGTCCGCCTCCGCTTGAACTATGGCAGTCAGAACATACCGCAACTGAGTTCTGGCTCCAACCCGTAGTGAATACATCAGCTCCACCAGTGATTATTGAGGAACCAGCCGTTACAGACCCATCTATCGGATGCTTACCGCCTGAGCCTGACAGTTCAGTCGTCATGTTGATAGTAGCGCCTGTACCGTGACAATTTGCGGTTACACAGGTGTTGTACTGGCTCGACTGCTTCATCAGACCAGCCACACTTCCGCCGTGATATCTGTTGTTACCAGCGCCGTCTCCGTGACAGTCACTGCATGTTGCTTCTGCACCATGGTTATGCACTTCAGCTAATGATGTACTGATATCAGCCGGGTCATTTAAATCGCCTCCTGCACTAAACGGCTGCAGAGGTGCTCCGTCATGACACTCAAGACAGTATGCCTCGCTGCCAACTGTTCCTGCAGCCATCCAGGATGGTGTATCAAGTGCAGCACCATTCATCGGAGCAGTTGGTTCTCCATGACATCCTGTTGCGCCTGAACATGTGGCCTCCAGAGTTGTGTTATTAGCTGCAGCCACGTCAAACTTCATATGGCCGATTCCGGCGGCTCCCTGAAATTCACTGATAACCTCTCGTGATGCTCCCTGTGCAGAGCTGTGACATCCTCCACAATCTCCAGTACCAAAAAATGCATCACTATGCAGGTGACAGGTTCCGCAATCAAGACTGTCATTATGAGACTGTCCGCCAGGTGCTGAGCCATCGCTCTGGTGATGGTTCGTTGCGCTGTGACAGGTATCGCACACATTCTCAGGATACGGAGGTCCGTCTGCAAATGAACCTGCCCCAGAAAATGCTGTGAATACAATGTTGCTGGCCGGTACGATACTGCCTGCAAGGGTCGAACGTATATGTCTCAGATTTGCCTGTACGTCCATCGGGTTATGACAGTCCACACAGT
>CAZVHL010000035.1:0-13507 GCA_964626925.1 uncultured Nitrospiraceae bacterium | reverse complement strand
AACTATGAGAAAGATCAATTTAAGACAGATTTTATTAAGCAAAAAATGGGCCAGAGAGGCGGAGTTATGAGTTACGAGTTATGAGTTACGAGTAAAAAGACAATAAAACAATACGTTATGGGTAAAGTTGATGTCTTTTTCTCTTCCTGACTCCTGACTCCTGACTCCTGACTCATGTTTTTCTGTGTTGTTCATACAATCATTATGATGTAAAAAAAAAACAGTCAGCCCCTAAAATTTAGTTCTTCCGAGAATTGTATCATTCCAGCTTGCCTGCCGGTAGGCAGGTCGGGAGTCATCAGGCAATATGATTCTCGATGCGAGTCTACGCGAGAGTCGCTACGACCGGACAAGCCGGAATGACCGGACTATTGATTAGATTTTTTTGCGCTTGATACATCTGCGAGCGCGCCAATTCACCTCTTTGGCCAAGGCTGGCCGATAAACAATTGAGCGATCATGTCTTCTTCTGACGCAGCGACGTCAAGCCGTATTATGAGGTGGTTTACCATAGTTCTAAGACCTGCTCCGACGCTCCATTTCATGTCTTTGTGTAATTCATCAAAGTCCCAGTCGGGAGCTACCCTGCCCAATTCTCCAAAACCGACAAGCTGGAACCAGTCTACATCGAGCTTTCCATTCATAGTGAAATCTTTCAGGGGATTCCAATCAAGCATATGACGGTACTCCAGTCCATAGTAAATACCCGAACTGTCATTAAAACGGGTGGCCTGATAGCCTCTCAATCTCCAGAGTCCGCCCAGGTTCGCTCCCTTGTATGTCGGGGGCCTGTGAAACACTGTTCCCCCATTTTCTGTATGGGAACTGTTCCATGTCGGACTATGCACAGTCCAGAAATTAAAGGCGATCACCTTCTGTCTTGCGTGTTCGGCAGGACCAAGATCGAAATATTGCGAAAATTCACCGCCCCATACTGTCCAGGGGGCTGAACTGTCAAAGGCCCCCCAGTCTCTGTCAACAAACACTCTCAGGTAGTTTCCCTTTGCCGGATTGGACGGAAAGTCGGTGTTGTCATATGTCAGCGCAACTTCGATGCCGGCAGTCTTCTGGCTGGTACTATCTTTATCCTCAAGTTCCTGCGTCCGGAAGAAAGGCTCGAGCTCAAAATAAGTCCTGCCGCTTTTCAGAGGGTTCCAGTGCTCACCGCCTGTCTGCCCTGATACGAGAAGACCATTATCCAGTTGCCTTTGAGGGAGAATATGATCCCTGCCATGGCCTATTGGAAGAAGGTACTTGATGTTAAAATCAAACCAGCCGTCAGTTCCGTCAGCCTCTGAGACATTGTCCTCGTGGGAATCATTGGACCCGGGCCTTTCATTAGGAAAAGCAGTGTTGCTTCCTCCATAGAATTTAATTTCTTTTAAATCACCATAAGATGTTGAAGGTTCAAGAAAAACCCTTTCCATCCAGGGTGACTGATAATTTCTCATCATTAAAAACAAAAGATATGTGCCTTCAGTACTGACCAGGCCGGACCCGACTGTGAATACCTGCGGCTGTATATATCCCTCTGTTATTAAAGCAACCCCTAACCCTGACCCAATGGTGTCATTGAAAAAAGGGTAAGGCACGGTGAGTAAACGTTTCCCGGACTCAGGTTTATCAGCAGTGCTATCAGCGTCCTCAGCATAACTTGAATTGCACAGCAATAGTACAATACAAAATACCAGCGTAAATATTTTTATAATTCTCCGCATTCTTTATTTCTCCTCTCCTACACATCTATCGCAGCTATTTATTACATCAATTCGATTTGTAAACTTCCGGTTAATTTTGTTCAAGAATCCTGTCATTATTCAGGTTATCAATTATTATTTTAATGAACGATTTTATGATGCTATCAGAAGAGCCTTCCACAAATGTTTTTGACAATGCTGACCACACCAATTTTTCAGAGCCTGTGTCATACAGATTCGTTTCCACGATCACAACTTCATTCTTTATCGTGTAACCCGGACTGTAAACCGTTCTGTAACTTCTTGAGTAATACGAATCCCATCCCCTGTAATAAGTCGGCGGACGATACACGTCTCCGTAATAAGCTTCTCCCGGAACATATGTTTCCTCTGTTTTCTTTTCAACCAGTTTTGTAATTAGCACTCCATCTACATCCAATTCCTTTATTTTAGAAGCAATGATATCCTTATCTGCTTCTTTATCAGATGTAAGAACGGTGAAGCCTGCGACCGCGTCTATGCCGCGGTTTTTCAATTGCTGTACGAATTCATTTTCAAAGAACCGCTTGAGAGCGGGCTTTTTGATAACTCCTATAACAAGAACCTTTTTGATCTTTTCGCTATAATTATCATCTCTCCAGACTGAATTCAACTCTGTTGTAGCACATGAAGTCACTATAAGAAAGAAAAGGATGACCAAGCTATAATATGCTCTCATTTTACTTTGCATTAGTTAACCTCCCTATCATGATATTAAACATTGGCCGTGACGGCAAAGAGTATGTAATAACATAATTATTTATTCTAAATAACTCGTTGGAACACATTCACCGAACAGGATGAACGCCACTCTGTTACCTGATCCGGTCAACACCATATCTCCATCGGACTCCATAATGGCCATACTCCAGCCCAATCCGTCATTATAGGCCTCAAAGCCGTCTTCCGCACCCTGGAGAATCAGCTTGCCGTCTATATGCTCTACGTTCTTTATCCTGGTAACGCGTTTATTATCACCCTCTCCAACCGCCCTGATGGTATTGTTTCCCACATCGACTTTCAGGATATTGGGAAGGTTTATGTCCTCCTCTTCCACTTCCTGACAACCATTTCCCGCAGTGCACTCCATTGAATCTTTCAAAACGCATATGAGCGGCTTAGAGCCGTCAAAATCGCCGGCAATAACCGGGAACGGTGCTATGCAAACTAATGTGATTAAGATGATACCGATTAATTTGCTCATTGGTCCTCTCCTTTCGGCTTCAATTCATAAAATTGATCTTTAAATGGGAATATCAAATTTCGTGCTCCAGTTTCGCATTTTTTGTATTCATCATTATTTATTCGATATTCTACCGTCCTATCTGACCGTATAGCCCTTACCTTCAAGGCATGCAGAATAAGCGCGGTTATAAAAATTCCGCTTTTGAGCATATTGATTTGCCTGGTCCTGGGCCCACTGCTGCTCGGCATGTTCCTCCTGTCTTTTCTGATTCTGGCTCCTTGCTCCGCCCATCACGCCTCCACTGATTCCTCCAATAGCAGCTCCTTTTCTTGCCCCTTTGCTGCCGCTGGAAATTCCCCCTATCGCCGCGCCCAGTAGCGCGCCTCCAACGCCGCCTTTGAGCGCTCCTCCTCTTTTTGCTTCTTTTTGCGGCGGAGCTTCAGTCACTCGGGGCGTTTCCATGGGATCAAACCCTGTTTGATTCTTGGACCAGGAGTAACATGCAAACTTGTCTTTTTCCTGTTGTTCCTGGCTTTGACCGTCATTGGGAAAGATAATGAAATCGCTCTGAGCAAATACCGGACTCAATGCTCCGTTAAAAGCCCCGAGTGCGATGCCCAGAATGACTACAGCAAAAACTATCTGTACCCTGGATAAAAAATCTGAATTACTCATATGAAAACCCTCCTTTCCTCCGTAATTATACATAATTACATGTAAAAAATACTAACGCATTTTGAAATAATTAACAAATCGAAAATTACTTGTTTTTGGGAATAAACTTACAAATGTAGCTCCTCATAGCCCAATCCGAAATTCGAATATCGAAGTTTTCTTTAAAATACGCTGTCAGTCTTCGAACAGTGGTGAAATGTCATCTTTATTTAACACTGTTGTATCCGAAAGCCATTCAATAGCATCTTCAAAATTAGTAAAATATTTG
This sequence comes from uncultured Nitrospiraceae bacterium, assembly GCA_964626925.1. Classification (GTDB taxonomy): domain Bacteria; phylum Nitrospirota; class Thermodesulfovibrionia; order UBA6902; family UBA6902; genus CAZVHL01. Next base: position 9,642 of record CAZVHL010000035.1, on the reverse strand, counting down.
TACTCAAAATCTTTAATATCCATACATGCCTTAAATTTTTTTGCTATAGATATTCTCTCCACATCATCTGGTATGACATTAGCGATTTTATTTTTAAAGATCGATTTAAAGCGGACAAGTTCAAGGGTTAATTTAAATATATCTTTCAAATTTGCTCCAATGACTACTGTATCTCTGGAGTCAACCAGAATATTGCAATCAGCATGGAAGGCAGCGGTAGCCGCAAGTTCGTGTACTGTCCTGATGGATCGATCTAAATCAATCGTTCCCTTTTTATTTATGCGAATAAGGTCCTTGATTTTATAAACTTTCACCTCGGAGTTCATTATTCCCTCCTTTATTAAGTATTACGCTGCTTAAATATAGATAAAGATCCGGTTTGTCAGCTGCTTATTTTCTAAAAAATAACATTATCGTATTTAAGTATGCAAGATAAATCTATACTGATAAACAGAGAATATCGAATGACGAATAATGAATGTCGAAGTGCAAAAAAAGAAAACTTCGTAATTCGTAATTCATCATTCGTCTTTTTTGCTTCCCTCCCCTGCCAGATGCAGGAATTCCAGCAGGCGCTGCTCAATGTAGGGGTAAAAGGGATTCCACCTGAGCCTCAACATGGCAGAGGCCGGTATCTGCAGCGCTCCACGCTCACCGCGGAAATCCATATTTCCGAGCTGAAGTTTTGAACTATCAGGCGAATCGGGCCTTCCGTAGAGGCTGTCGTTTATGGGAAATGGCAGCGCAACATGTGACAGAGAGTAAAGCCCGCGGGGCCACTTCATATTGAGAGGTATCTCGGTAATTCCGGAATGGGCCGGCTTCTTTTGACGAAGGACTATATCACGGCTGTTGCTGCCTGCGTTAGTTATGAGGCTGATCACGAAGCGAAGGCCTGTATCGCTGAGCACGGCCTCGATATCTTCTTTTGGATCATCTGCGAGCAGATTCTCTACTTCGGAAACACGGTTGACATCAAAGAGCACTAATTCGTGCCCGCCTTCCGGAAGCTGTTTGAACAATATTTGCACGACAGCTTTCGTTGACACCGTGGCATCGACTACAGACTGAAAGGCAATCACCGGCGGGAACCGGCTCAACTTCCCGGCAGTGCCGGATGTTTCGAGACGTGACCGGATTTCGTTGGTCAGGCGGTGGACCTGGTCTCCGGCATTCACCGCAAATGATGAGTACTTGAAGGGGTCATATTCGGGCTGGATGCCTTCCCATGCGAGCTTATCAAGACCGAGAAAATGACCGAGCCGAGCCTGCCAGACAGCCAGGGCCGCTATTTTCGTGACACCGATGCTCGGCGAGATCAGCACCAGCCTGTTGACCTGAGGGAGCGTACTATCTTCCAGGGCTGAAAGTACATAATGGATGGCAAGTGCGGCGCCAGTGGAGTACCCGACAATGTAGAGTGGCCGGTCATTGACCCTGTCACGCAAATGTCGTACGGCCAGCCGCACCGCTGCAGCCATGTCCTCATACCGGACATCGACAAGCCCTGACGGCGCCGTGCCGTGGCCCGGTAAACGCAATCCGACTACCCAGGCCCCGGAGTCGTGCAGGCGCTGACCAATGCTTCGGAGACTGTAAGGCGAGTCTGACATTCCATGCAAAAGCAGCACTCCCGCTTCAGGAGCATCGGCAGAAAGCTCAAAGGTGCGGTTCCAGTTTCGGGGCCAGCGAACGGGGTCTGACAGGCTGCCCCTATGGTACCGGTTTATAAGTCGTCGATCCTCAGGCCGGACCCGGTCAAGTACCCGTTCGTCGAGCTGTGCGAAAAGGCGGTCTTCCAGTGCAAGGTAGCCTTCAAAATTTTTCACAGGATTGTATGCCGTGAATTCTTCATCAAGTTCGGCCTTGTGCCAAACCTTCAGTTCCTGCCGGCTTTCGAGGTGCAATACAAAGACGGTCACAAGAACAATGAATGCGCCAATGATCCCTGACAGGAGGGCCTTGATGGTGCCTTTGACTGTGCTGATTACAAAACGCTTCATGATAAAAGCCTGCTCCTCGTTATTTTATATTTCCTGCGGCTTCCGGTTTAGACTCCATATTCAAACACGGACTGATTTCATCCTTATCATCCTTCATTAAGTACCACACATATCCCAGAGCACGGGCAGGCAAAAATACATACGGCACAAATATCTCGCCATACAGCCGTGCGGCCTCTTTGAAGGGCAGCTTTTTTATAGAGGGTCTGCCCAGCGGTCCTTTAATTTGAACGGGAGAACTCCCTCCCAGTCGTCCTTTCTTTGGTTCAGGTTTTATGGCAATGTCGATGCTCTCTTCTGAAAGATTCACAGTTCCAATTCCCTGGGACCGGACACTCGGAGTATCGATATATATGACCTTACTGTTGCCGATACCGTCCTTAAACGAGAAAACAACGGCCAGGCAATTTAACTTCTGATACTTTCCCAACGACCGGGCTGCGGTCAGAAAATCAATCGCGTCTGCGCCCATAAGGTCGGCAGTCTGCTTAATCCGTCCGTTCTCGATCGCCATTCCCAGCTCACCGGTTAGAGCTGACGCAATTTTCCGGTAAGAACTGCCTGTACTCTGCAGATCAACTGCGAGGTTAAGGTGTCCGCCAAGAACCAGCGGCATATGCACGTGCGCAAGCAGAGCGGCAACATCAATGTCTTCCCCGTTTATTTTCAACATAATCTCAGGTTCCGGTCCTCTTGCATCAACAGTAGACTCAACTGATACGAATCCATCGGCATATGTCAATTTTGCCGGACTGATTCGCAGGAAACCGTTAACCAGCGATACATCAATATCAAGGTCCCTGATAACAAAATTCCTGCCTATCATCTCATCGACATCCAGATTGAAAGTCAACTCATTATTCTTCAGAAACTCAAAGGGCATAGGCTCTTCACTAAAGATGCTGTCCGCTTCTGACATGGTTTTTCCAACCGGCACACTGCTGTCCGGCGGGACCTCCGGGTAGATGCCGATGTCGGCAAGATAGACCTTTGATGAAAATGCCTTAACCACTATACGGGGCCTTCCATTCACAGGGGCCTTTTCAAAAGATAAGAGGATCTGCGTCTTCCCTATGTTAATTTCACTATCCAGGCTTGCTTTATCTTTGTTTTTCTTTAGCCGTCCATCGATCTCAAGCCGGCCGGTTAATGGGATCTCTCTCCCAAGGGGTAAGCCGATTATTGCAGCGTCAGGGGCCTTGACTGATAGTTTCACATCGATTCCATCGACGGGCCTGTCGCTCTTAACTCTAATGTTTTTGATGTTGCCGCGAGCTGTGATCTCTAATCCCTCCGGAGAGGAAGATAAGAGATCGGCGTTTGACACTGCAAGATCATCCGGGTTGCCGGATAATGAAAAACTACCGCTCAGTTTTCCCAGCCCGGGAACCTCTTGACCCAGAAGCCCTAAAATAGCTTCCCAGTCAAGATCATTAATTTCGACAGCCAGATCAAACCCTTCCATAGCCGGATTAGTGCCCCGCATTACATATTCGGTGCTTCCCGTTGCTCTCAGTCTATAGTCCTCTTTTCTGCCGATAATGTATTCAACATCATCGGCTCCATAGCCTCCCTTACGTACAACAAGCCGCCACTTATGCTCAATCGGCCCGAGATCGGGTATGGGCATCCCTACGTATTTTGAAAGCGATGAGGTCTTCTCCGCATAAAAAGAACCGACAATATCAACGTCCGAGAGTGGCTGGTCCTTCCCGAAAACAACATTACCTATATTACCGCTCAACTCAAAGCGAACAGGACCGGGATGACCCACTTGAATTAAAAAATCTTTCATTGACATGCTTTCAGTTGTTCCTGTGATATGAGCTGCGGCATGTACCGGCCCCAGATCGGGAATGGTTGTTGCCAGGAGGAGTCGGCGAAAAGATACTGCGTTCTCTGCCGTCATGTTGACATCAAGATCATACCTCCAAAGGGACTCCTTATTTTCCCGTTGTTCCATAGCGGCATTTCCTGACAGCCAGGCTTTCACTCCCCCCGGGTCCGTCGTCCTGACTGCAATGTCATCAAAGATCAGACGGTCTCCTGAGCCATGTATCCGGGCCTGGGCTGATACTGAGTCCAGTTCCGGCATGGACACGTCAAAGCCGGCAAACAGCAGCGGTGTCTCCTCAGACTCTATTGACAGAGAAATGTCAATCTCTGAGACTGATGATTTTGAATCGAGCGGGATCGAACCCAGACGCCCCTGCGCATTAATCCATACTGTATCCACTTTACCGGCTGTCACATTGAGGTCCTCAAGTGCAAGCCGTTTATCCATAGCGACAAGCCTTGCCTTGCCGGTCACCGGGCCGGTATCCGGCAGCCAGTCGAACAGAAAAGGTTTAAGGGGTTTCGTGTTTTGTGCTGTCAAGTCCAGTCTCAGATCTGCTTTTTTAACCTCGGGAGCAGCTATAGTTCCTCCAAATACAATATTCCCGTCCGCTTTTACGGTCGTCCCTTCTTCATTTGATGCAGAGAGACTCATTTCTTCTAAAGTATAATTTTCATTATCGTTGAACAACCGGCCTTCAAAGTTAAACCCGGTTAAATCATGCAGATCCCCGGGAAACAGCGTCCTTATGATGTCCCGGTTTGAGGATAATCCGAAGATTACGATGTCTGTCCCTTCTCCGCTGATCAGGTTAGCGACCTGACCTTTCGCCGAGAATTCCAGTTCATTCCCTCCGGAAATTGTCACGTTGAAATCCGAAATGCCCGGAGCTTCCACACTGCCGATGAGTGTGCCGGCAAGATTCATGCGGCCCAGCTCCGGGATGTCCACGCCCGCAATCTTCAGTATGTTTGAAAGGTCAGCCTCCTCTACAGACACACCAATATTCAATCCCTCACCCTCAACAGGATCATCAACCGTACCGGATAGTATAAAACTGAAGTCCGAAACATTAAGGCTGAGATCTATCGGATAGGGACGTGTGCGGTCAAGGGCGTCCGCAAGCGACCCTAAGCTGCCCTTGATGGCGAAATCGGCATTGTTCAGGGCCCCGTCGCCCTTCACATAAAGCGGCCCCTCGTCTTGCATATCATCAATCACGAAAGAGCGGAGGTTGAAATCAAACGCAAAATCTGTGCCTTTATCGAAATATGATACGTTAACATTCCTCAAAGTAACACTCTCAAAAATCGGGATGTCTATGTCATCAAGTTTATTTCCGGGTTTCCGCTCCGCCCCCTCGTCCGAACGAACATCGTCGCCAGCAGTGAATGAAATTACCGCATCCTCTGCCAGCAATTCCTTTATCAGAATGACCCCGGACAGGAGCGGCTTCATATCAATCCTTATTCTGAACCGTCCTAAATGTGCCGAAACCGGCAGGGCATCTTTCCGGCCAGGTTCTATACGAACGTCCGCAAGCGTCAGTGCGGGCATAATCGACAGATCCAGAGAGAATGGACCGTTAATGCTTACCTTATAATCAGTGTAATGTTCAACCGTCCACACCAATATTCTGCGGTAGTCTTCATCGTCAAGCGTTGCCAGGAGAATTGCAACGATTGCCGTGCAGAGTACCAGCAAATAGCTTAAAAGAACAAGGATAGCTTTTAGCCTGCGCATTAGCACCTTACGTTGAAGTGTATTAAAAATATATTAAGATCTATTTATAAAATGCACTCGGTAATATTTTTATTCCAAGCTTTTTTGAAATTTTAATTAATCCGGTCACAAAAAAGCTGCCAAAGGGTATTATAAATAATCCTCCTAATATCAAAATCTTGAGAAAATCATTCAATTGTATGATCAGCAATTTTGTTTCCTTTGGGGTAGTACCGAATCCAAAGGGATGTGCGATGAAAATTTTCCAGGCCAGTTTGGTTTGTTTCCACTCATCTTTGAGCGATGATACAATATGTCCTTTATTAAATCCTGTCATGGAAATGTATCATGGGTAAGGGGCCATCAATCAATTAATAAATAAATAATATATATGTATAAATGATAATGGAGCAACCAAGCTTTAACAACTCGTAAAATTACGGGGTTGGAGGAAATAAATTACTAATGTAGTAATAGATAAAAGACGAATATCGAATTACGAAGTTTTTTACTTCTATATTCGTCATTCGGAGTTCATAATTCAATATTCGTCTTTTCTTTTGTGCCCTTGGTTTCTTCCATGTATTTATTTGAAAACAGGTAATTTTACTAGTTGATATATAACTCTATTACTGATACTTTTTTATAAAGACTCCCTGTCGCAAAAGGAAGTGCACATGAAAACATTTCGCAAATAGAACCATTAAGAAGACCCGGGTAATGAAAATAAACAGCCTTTTATTAACAGCTTTTACGCTTATTTTGCTGTTCGGCTGCAGCCAGGCAAATACACCAATGGAGATAATACCGGATCATTCGCTGGCTGCCAACGGCGAAGCGGCAATCCTGCAATCCTGGCAGGGGGACTATCCGGTGGATAAGCTTAGCCAGTTGCCTGAAAATCAACGTAAGTATAGTATCGGATACATCGACAATGCAGAGATCTTTAATAGTGTCTGGAAATCCTTCAAGTCAGGTGAAGATGTGCCGGAAATAGATTTCAAAACCAACCTGGTTATTTTCGCCCGCAATACACAGTTCTACAACCTCATCAGAATAGGTCAGGTTAATATGAAAAACGGCGTGGCGGAAGTGCTGGCCATGGAGACTATGTCTGCCATGCCTATTGAAGACAAAGTGGCCATGTCGCTGGTTGTGGTTTCCCGGAAGGGAATTACAGCCATTAAAACCGGGGACGAAATTATTCCGGTCATCATGTAAGGGATTAATTTTATAAATCTTCCCTAATCCCCTAATTCGACATTCGACATTCGCAGTTTTTTGTCAGTATCTCTCCATAGTATTCCCCTAAATTGCTTTACCTCAACAATATCATCCGTTTTTCAGATCTTATCAAAAAGCTTCTGATATATTAGTCCTCAAGTAACCATTTATAAATTGGTTTTACTGTGATATGTTTGTTCCCTGATTTTATCATTTCTTCATTGTCATAAGTAAGGATTAAGCTTTTGGTTACTTTTAATTCATGCATAGCTTTGATCAACGCATCTACCTCACGTTTTCTAACTTTATCGTTTTCCAGAGATTCAGTTACCTGAATGAGCGATGAAATTTTATTTCCATGTTTTATGAGGAAATCTACCTCTCTGTTGTCTTCGGTTAAATAATAGTAGATCTCTTCTGTACCCTTACGCTTAAGTTCTCCAAAAACTAAATTTTCGTAATATTGCCCCCTATTTTTAGAAAATTGAAACGCTATAGCTTCTGCCAATCCATTATCAATACAATAAACCTTCTTGGGAGCAATAAATTGTTTTTTTAAAGAGTATGAAAATTTGTTAATTGTAAATATAAGAAAACTATTTTCAAGATAATCGACGTAGCTTTTGATAGTATTGGGGCTGCCCAGATTGAATGTCTCTTTAAGATTATTATAGGTAAACATTGTGGTCATATTACTCATAAAATAAAGACTCAGTTCGCGCAAGGCTTTCACTCCCTTTATTTCATGTCTAACAACAATGTCTCTATAAAGGATGTCTTCATATACTCTTTTTAATACAATCGGATCATTATATTTCAAATATTCCGGCATACCGCCCGCTTTAAGGTAGTCATTAAAGTGCTTCTTTATCTGGGCTCGCTCTTTAGTTAAAGATAAAGAATCCTTTTTTAAAATATATTTCCTGAACGATAAGAATTCCCGGAACGAAAATGGATAAAGTTCCGTTACAATGGTTCTACCGGTTAATTTCGTTCCTAGTTCTCTGCTCAGCAAAGAGGCATTAGACCCAGTGATAAAGAATTTATTGCCGGCATCCTGCATGCGTCTTACAAAAAATTCCCATCCTGAAATATTTTGTATTTCATCAAAAAAGAAGATTTTCTTTTCACCAAACATCTCAATAAATATTTCATATAAAACATTAAAATCATCAGGATTAAAGTTAATCAGCCGTTCATCCTCAAAGCTGAAATAATAGCAATCGTCCTTATATTTACTGTTGATGATTTGGGAAAGCAGAGTGGATTTGCCGCTTCTTCTTATGCCGGAAATTACTATAGAATGTGGCAGAGAAAAATACTTTGATATTGAGTTTAAGTTTTCTCTTTCGATTCCGGTAGTTAACGACGCTTGAAGTTCCTTTTGTTCAAGAATAATCTCTTTTAATATCGATTTATTCATAAATGCCTCGCCAGGTTATTTAAGCGTTCTCATTGATAATGAAAATATACCATAGAAAGCTTTCATTGTCAATGAAAGCAAATGGTGAGCGCCTGCCTCGCCTGCCCGAAAAGACGAATATCGAATTACGAATAATGAATGTCGAAATGAAAAAAGAAAACTTCGTAATTTGATATTCGCAGTTTTTTGTTAGTATCTCTCCATCTATTCCCCTAAATCACTTCACCTCAACAATATCATCCGGTTTCCAGGTCTGGTCAAAGAACGGCTGTAATGGGCCATACAAACGAATGTATGTAAACCAGCCTTTGCCGGGAACTGTTTGGACCCAGTTCTTTTCTTTGCCTGCCGGCGCAGCAGGGGCAAAGTAAATGTCGTAGGATCCATCATCATTCTGCTCAAGCTCATCAAAGCTGTTAACACTTGGTTTTGGTTGATCGGTCTGAAGCAGTGAACGAGTTTGGGGATCATATAACGTTACTGACCAGAAGTTATTAATCGGAACATCTTTGGGGATATGAAGTTTGTAGTTCTTGCCGCCGTCCAGATACTCACCGTCACCGTCAACGTATGTAGCCAAATACTGAGATCCTGCCCCGACCATCTTCAAGCACATTGCAGGGGTCACGCAAATGGCCGTGAAATGAAACAGGATTCGCGCATCAATGTTTCTGGCACCGTTCCTCATGAATTCATGACTGCCGCCAACGAAGATATACTCCCACTTGCGATCCGGATAAATCTTCGCTTCAGGTTCACGGGATTGATAGGCAATGGCTTTTGCCATACCAAAACCTGTCTTGGCCGCTGAATCGAGAAGACCTTTCATCCTCTCGTCAGGATTAAACTCCTTGCCCTTCTCTATACCAAGCGTCCTCAAGAGACCAAGCTGCTCCGGCTCAAATGCCTCAGCTGGCTCGTACTGGATCATCTCATCCAGGTTAACAAAGAACTGCAAGTCATTTGGGTACACGGTATTCAGGTTTGTTCCGCTAATACTCATCGCATTAGCATTTCGCGGCTCATCCTTCAATGGGTAGACGCCACAGTTTTCACTATACCATTTAAGGGCATCTTCACCCATGCCACTGATCTTCTGATTAGCACGCGCCATTATCCAAACCTTATAAGTTCGAGACTTAACAGCAAAGTAGCCATCAGGAACGTTGCCTTCGTGATCTGGCGGAAGAAGAAGGTATTTGCCGCCCTCGCCCTTATCCGGGCCAACCATACCAAAATCCGTAATGTAACGCATGTATGCATCGTTAGCCATACCCAGAACCTGTGGCGGCACCTCAACAACTGTTGGGCCATCTTTCTTAAGATCAACATTGTTTAGATTTCGAAGAAATCTGCGTGGGATTACCATGATTTATTTTATTTTTCAATAGTTTCATAATCCATTTAGAAATTATTTTTTTCTTAACGATACA
>CAZVHL010000034.1:0-13826 GCA_964626925.1 uncultured Nitrospiraceae bacterium | reverse complement strand
TGCCGGGAAGACCGATCGCACGAGTTCAGTGTGAAAAATGTGGTGAATACGTGCAAGACAGAAGAGAAGTTAATGTTGAAGGGAAGATTTTTTGCAAAGCCTGTGCATACGGGGGATACCATGAATAAAAGCCCAAATGACAAAATGTGTGATACCTCAGAAGAAAAGAAGAACAAAAATACAGGCACCAGGACAATACCTGTTGATAAAGCAATTGGAACAGTTCTTTCACATGATATTACTGAAATAAGACCGGGCGATTTCAAAGGGCGGGCTTTTAAAAAAGGACATATTATAAAAGAGGAAGATATTAGCCACCTCAAAAGACTTGGAAAAGAAAATCTTTATATCCTTGAAATACAGGATGATGAACTGCACGAAAACGATGCAGCCTTTGCCCTTGCAAGTGCACTTTCAGGCCCCGGGATTAAACCGGCAGGAGAGCCGAATGAGGGAAAGATCAACCTTGTTGCAGAATCTGACGGCTTATTGAAAATCGATCGTGAAGCCCTGACTAATTTCAATATGCTCGGTGACGTCATGTGTGCCACAGTTCACAATGATTCATTAGTAAAAAAGGGACAGCGCGTCGCTGGAACAAGAGCTATACCTCTTGTAGTCAAAAAAACGGTTGTCACTGAAGCAGTAAAGATAGCTGAAAATTCAAGTGGTATTGTCAGTGTAAAAACAATCAGAAAACCAAAGACAGGTATCGTTATAACAGGTAACGAGGTTTATCATGGAAGAATAGATGATGCCTTTGAGCCGGTAATAAGAAAAAAGATAGATCAATTTAATGGAGAGATTATAGGCGTGAAATTTGCTCCTGATGATGCAACGCTTATCGAAAATGAAATTCGTGCATTAATATCATCAGGAGCAGACCTGATCATAACAACAGGAGGAATGTCTGTAGATCCTGATGATGTGACAAGGTTTGCTATAAGAAATTTAGGGGTAGAAGAAATACATTATGGATCTCCGGTATTACCGGGGGCTATGTTTGTAGTTGCTTATGTTAGCGGGAAAGCGGGAAAGCGGGAAAGCGGGAAAGCCTCCGAACTTATCCCGATTCTTGGTATCCCCGCATGTGGGATGTATGCCAGCATAACAGTATTTGATCTGATTCTCCCAAGAGTGCTTGCAGGAGAAAAAATTGGAAGAAGGGAACTGGCCGAACTCGGGCACGGAGGACTTTGTTTAAAGTGTGATGAATGCCGTTACCCTGTCTGTCCGTTCGGAAAATAAAAGAGGAGGAAGAGAGTTTTCCCCTCTTTAACAAAGAGGGGTTAGGGGAGATTTTATGAACTCATCATGAATAATAAACCTCTTAAAGATTCTTTCAACCGCCGCATCGATTACCTGCGGATATCTGTAACAGATAAATGCAATCTCAAATGTGTATATTGTACGCCTTCAAAAGGGCTAAAGCATTTTAAAAAATCAGACATACTGACTGATGAAGAAATTATCAGGTTCATCAGCATTGCACATAAACACGGGTTAAGAAAAGTCCGTATCACCGGTGGAGAACCGCTTTTAAGAAAAAATATCATTCAATTGATCTCATCTATCAAGAAAATCGGCATTGGTGAGCTCAGCCTGACTACAAATGGGCTCATGTTATCAAAACTCGCTGAGAGCTTAAAATCTGCCGGGCTTGACCGTGTAAATATCAGTCTCGACACCATGGATGCTAAAAAGTATAAGGCGATCGCAAATGGCGGTGACATTAATCTCGTCTGGCAATCAATTAAAGAAGCGGAAAGAGTCGGGCTTATGCCGGTAAAAATTAACGTCGTCCCTATACGCGGGATTAATGATGATGAGATATTGTCTTTTGCATCCTTGACCCTGGAAAAGGACTACCATATTCGTTTCATAGAACTTATGCCGGCAAACAGTAACAGGCTATGGACAAAAGACAAATGTATTCCATCACATGAAATTATGGAAATAATATCAACGCTTGGCACTTTCAGTAAATTTGAGTTCAGAGGTATCGGACCCTCAAGGAATTACAGGATAAAGGGAGCTAAAGGAATCGTCGGTATTATAAGTCCTATAAGTGATCATTTCTGCGACTCCTGCAACAGACTCCGGCTGACAGCTGTTGGAAAAATCAGACCATGCCTTTTCTCAAAAGAAGAAATAGATATCAGGACTCCGATGAGAAGTGGCGCTTCTGACGAAGAGATAGACAGATTATTTCTTAAATCCATTCAAATCAAACCAGAAAAGCATAGGCTCAATGAAATAACACCCTCAGATTCACCTGTAAAATCAATGTCAAAAATCGGCGGCTAACAAGTCTCAGACTTTCAGCGAATCAACCTCAAGCTTTTCGGTTATATTCCCGTCTTCATCAAATTTGCAGGCAGGGATAAATGGATCATGATAGAAAACAAACCATGCATTTTCTTCAATAGCAGCCTTTTCAAAAACTTCTTTTTGCCGGATAGTATCAAGCGGAAAGTTATCATAAGCCATGATCCACAGGGGGTTAAAATGCGTATGCATGGGCAATAGATCAGCAAGATGAAAAGCCACCTCTCCCTCTGACTCTATCCTGATAATCTGATGGCCTCTGTTATGTCCGCCTGTAAGTATAAGTTTGATCCCGCTCCCGATCACAGTATCACCTTCAACCAGTATGAGATTCGGACTCTCTCTTAGCAACTCATTATTAACAGGCCAGAATGTATTAATCGATCTTACATTCGGACTTAAAACATCTTCCCATTCTTTTTGTTGAATAATATGTTTTGCATTGGGAAAAGTAAGGGCCAGCTTTCCGGAGATGTCATTCATTACTACTCCGCCAGCATGATCAAAATCGTAATGAGTAAGAATTACATGATCAATATCATCTCTCCGAAGACCAAGGTCTTTTAATTCATTAATTAGGTCCCATTCTTCATTAACACGGAAATTTTTCTTCTGCTTATCTGTTAATTTGTTCCCGATTCCTGTTTCGATAAGAATATTATTCTCAGGTGTTTTAATCAAAATAGGCCAGGCAGCGATGGGGACAAAGTTATCATCGTCAACGGGATATTTCTTTTTCCAAAGAAGCTTCGGTACTACTCCGAATATCGCGCCGCCGTCAAGTTCAAAACTTCCGCCGTCAAGCCAGAAAAGTTCAAAACTGCCGATCTTCAGGCATGCTTTCATTTACGTTCAAACTCCACAGACACAAATATTATTTGGCATATCCCATCCTTTTCAGGGCATCCTCAATCTCCCCTAAAATTGCCGGATCATCAATGGTTGGAGGTATCGAATATTCCCTGGAGTCCGCAATTTTTCGCATTGTACCTCTCAGTATCTTGCCCGATCGAGTCTTGGGCAGTCTGGCAACTATCGCAGCCTGTTTAAAATTTGCAATTGCGCCGATTTCTGACCGGATCATCTGGACAAGTTCCTGCTTAATCTCTTCTTCATCTCTTTTAACACCGGCCTTCAACACTACAAGACCCACGGGCACCTGTCCCTTCAGGGAGTCCTCAACGCCTATGACCGCACATTCCGCAACATCTTGATGAGTTGAAACGATTTCTTCCATCTCGCCTGTTGAAAGCCTGTGGCCAGCAACATTAATAACATCATCAACCCGGCCCATGATAAAAACATAACCGTCCTTATCAATGTAACCTCCGTCACTCGTAAAGTAATGTCCCGGCATTACATTAATATAAGACTCAAGAAATCTCTCGTCAGACTTCCACAGTGTAGGAAGTGTTCCCGGCGGCAGCGGGAGTTTCACCGCAACAAGCCCCTCCTGATCAGGACCAAGGATATTACCGCCCGCATCAAGGATACGAACATCAAAACCTGGTACCGGTTTTGTGGAAGAACCGGGCTTAATCGGAAATTCTTCGATGCCAACGCAATTAGCTGTAATCGGCCAACCTGTCTCGGTCTGCCACCAGTGATCAATTACGGTTTTCCTTAAAAGCTTTGTTGCCCAGTGATATGTATCAGGATCAAGCCTCTCACCAGCAAGAAACAGATATTTAAATTTTGCCAGGTCATATTTTTTTAGATATTCACCGTTAGGGTCTTCCCTCTTTATTGCACGAAAAGCTGTAGGGGCGGTAAACAGGGCTTTTACCCCATGCTCGGATATTACCCGCCAGAATGCGCCCGGATCGGGGGTACCGACTGGTTTACCTTCATAAAGGATTGTTGTACAGCCAGTCAAAAGAGGCGCATAAACAATGTAAGAATGCCCCACTACCCATCCAACATCTGAAGCTGACCAGTAAATATCACCAGGATTTGTATCATATATATTGTCCATACTCCAGCGCAGCGCCACAGCATGACCTCCGTTATCCCTGACAATACCTTTAGGCTTACCTGTTGTACCGGAGGTATAAAGTATGTAAAGAGGATCCGTCGCCTTGACAGGTACACAATCCGCAGGTTCAGCCTTTGCTGTAAGTTCATCCCAGTCTAAATCGCGCCCTTTTATCAGATCAGCCTTGACGAATGGTCTCTGCAGGACAACGCATTTCTCAGGTTTGTGCCTGGCAAGCGCTATGGCCTTGTCAACCAGTGGCTTGTATTCAATAGTCTTCTTACCCTCAATCGCACCTGATGCCGTCAGTATAACCCCCGGTTTTGCATCATCGATCCTGATAGCAAGTTCATGGGGAGCAAACCCGCCGAACACAACCGAATGAACAGCACCCAGACGGGCGCACGCAAGCATAGCCACAGCAGACTGAGGAACCATAGGCATATAAATTATGACTGTGTCACCCTTGGAAACACCGAGCCCTTTCAGGACCCCTGCAAAATTTGCTACCTGGCCCAGCAGTTCGCGATATGTAAACTTCTGAATCTGATTCGTAACAGGACTGTCATAAATCAGGGCAACCTGGTCTGCCCTGCCGTTTTCCACATGGCGGTCAAGCGCATTGTAACACGTATTCAGTTCTCCGCCCACAAACCAGCGATAAAAAGGCTTATTAGAGTCATCAAGGACCTTGTCCCATTTCTTGTACCAATCTATACTCTCAGCAGCCTCTCCCCAGAAACCCTCCGGGTCTGTTATGCTTTTCTTAAACAACTCACTGTATTTACCCATAAAATTCCTCCTCATTTTTTGTTTGAGTATACCTAATCTATAATGACTGGCGTTGTTAAATCAAATGCCCCATAAACCATCGAGCTTTTTGCCCTGGCAAGGCAAAACCTTGACAGTGAACCTTCGTTCACCTATACTGTATTTATGACAAAAGAGCTAAGAGATGAAAAGCTGCGATCAAGGATCAGGGAAATATCACTGTTTTATTACCAAAAAGGCAGGATGCCGAGTTTCTCCGAGATAGGGGAGATGTTGGAACTGCGGTCAAAAAACGCTGTCTCCAAGTTCATTACCAAACTCGAACAGTTAAACGTGCTTGAAAAAGATGATAAGGGCCGGCTTATTCCGGGATCAATAGCATCCCCCGTGAAAATACTCGGGACTGTAGAAGCAGGCTTTCCGAGTCCTGCAGAGGAAGAACTGGTAGACACACTGTCTCTCGATAATCTTCTTATACAGAACCGTGAAGCTACTTTTTTGCTCAAGGTATCCGGCGACTCTATGTATGAGGCGGGTATACTTCCAGGGGATATGGTCATAGTAGATAAAGGGCGGACACCCAAAACCGGTGACATCGTTATCGCAGAAGTTGACGGTGAATGGACCATGAAGTATCTGAGCAAAAGGGGCACCAGTATAACTCTTTTACCTGCAAATCCCCGCTACAAGCCTATAAAACCCAAAAATGAACTTAAAATCGCAGGGGTAGTAACAGCAGTTGTGAGGAAGTATAAATAAAAATGCTAAATATACATTCCTGGCCAAGGGCAATACTTCACCTGGATGCTGATGCCTTTTTCGCATCATGTGAGCAGGCAATCCATCCGGAACTCAGGGGAAAACCTGTTATAACAGGTAAGGAACGGGGAATTGTTGCTGCCGCCAGTTACGAAGCAAAAGACAGGGGTGTTAAAAGAGGGATGAGACTATTTGAAGCAAAAAAAGTCTGTCCTGATATTATAGCAGTCCCTTCAGATTATGAAACTTACAGCCTCTTTTCTGTACGAATATTTGAAATACTCAGGCGTTTTTCACCGGATGTTGAGGAATACTCGATAGATGAGGCATTTGTTGACATAACCGGCCTCAGGAGAAAATTTCACGGTCCTTACAGTATGATCGCTGGAAATATACAAAAAACAGTAGAGAAAGAACTGGGCATCAACGTATCAATCGGCGTAAGCCTCTCAAAGGTGCTGGCAAAGGCAGGTTCAAAACACAACAAGCCACACGGGCTTTGCATAATTCCCGGAAGAGATATTCATAATTACCTGGAAAACCTTCCTATAGAGGATGTATGGGGAATCGGACCTAATACCTCAGCATTCCTCAGAAAGTTTGGAATAACCACTGCCCTTGAATTTGCGGGCAAAGATGATGATTTTATAAAAAAACAGCTCTCCAAACCTTACCAGGAGATCTGGCACGAATTGAACGGAAGAAGTGTATATCCTGTAGTAACCGAATCAAAAAACAGTTACCAGTCAATAAGCAAAACAAAAACATTTACCCCCGCGTCCATGGATAAAGCATTTGTATTTGCACAGCTTTCAAAAAACCTTGAAAATGCCTGCATAAAAACAAGACGCCACAAACTGGCAGCAACGAAACTCATTGTGTTTCTCAGAAGTCAGGATTTTAAAAATATCGGTGTTGAAATAAAATTAAGCCGTTCCACCGCTTACCCGACAGAACTCTTTGCCCCATTGAGAGAAGGTTTTAACCACATTTATATACATAATACTCCCTACCGCTTAACAGGAGTTGTTCTAGCCGGCCTGTTGCCGGAAAACAGGGTGCAGTTAACACTGTTTGACGACATTGCAAAGATAGAAAAAATGACCAGGATATATCATTCTGTTGATGAACTGTCAGCACGATTCGGCAAACATACTGTACAGCACGCATCAAGCCTCCCTGCAAAACTCCAGGCACAGCATGCGGGGTCAAGGGGTGATACTCCTAAAAGGATGGCAAACCTGCTCAGAGGCGAAAACATGAGACAGAGACTTGGATTGCCCATGCTGAATGTTAGGGTTTGAGAGGAAAAACCCCTGTAATAATTAGAGGAATATTTGATTTTTACTATATTAATATGATATAAAATTAGACTCTTTGCTCTTGCCGTTTAAGGCACGGGCTAGCTTTCCATCTTGGAAAGTACTAACTCATAAGGAGGTATGAATGAATATTTACGAAAAAATCGTTATTATTGACCCCAATATTGACGATACAGCAGCAGCAGAGACTGTCGGAAAGATCAAAGATATCATCATCAACAAAGGCGGAGAAATTCTGAAAACAGAAAACTGGGGCCGCCGCAAATTAGCCTACATACTAAATAAGCACCAGAAAGGCAACTACATACTTATCCTCTTCAAATCCCCACCCACAACAATAATGGACCTCGAAAGATTCTGCAAAGTGACCGACTCTGTTATCAAATTCATGGTTGTAAAGCTGACAAAGAAAAAACAGATAGAATCGGTACTTGCATCCATAAAAGAAGCTGAAACAAAGAAACAGGCAGAAACTGCTGAAGCAGATACAGAAGGAGTTAAACTAAAAGAAGAGAACCTTTCAACATCAGAGGAGAAAGAAAGTGTTTAATAAAATCATTCTTATAGGAAATTTAACGAGAGACCCTGAGATGAGGTATACGCCACAGGGCACTTCTGTATGTAAGTTTGGTATAGCGGTTAACCGTAAGTATCGGCAGGCTGAGGAAATGAAAGAGGAAGTAACATTCATTAATGTCGTTGTCTTTGGCAAGCAGGCTGATACATGCGGGCAATACCTGAATAAAGGCAGTTCCGTACTTGTTGAAGGCAGGTTACAGGAAAACCGCTGGGAAACAGACGAAGGACAAAAAAGGAGCAGGCATGAAGTAGTAGCACAAACTGTGCGTTTTCTTTCCAGAAAGCAGTCTGCCGGAGCAACCAGTACAGATTCAGCAGGAGATATGTCAGCTCCTGAAGAAATGACTGATATAGAACCATTTTGATTATAATGATTACAAGGAGATAAAAATTGCAATACAGAAGATATCAAAGAAAAAAATTCTGCAGATTTTGTGCACACAAAATCCAGTTTATCGACTATAAGGATATTAAATCAATAAGACATTTTGTTACCGAAAGGGGCAAGATAATAGCGGCCAGAATGACCGGAAACTGTGCAAAACATCAGAGAGAACTGACAACAGCAATTAAAAGGGCAAGAAATATAGCGCTTCTGGCGTTTATAGAAAAATAATGAGAATACCTAAAACCTGGGTGCCTGTTTTAGCAAAAGAGGTTATGGAAGAACTCTTGAGAAAAGAATCTATTGAATTAAATGCGCCTCAGGAACAGGTCACGAGAACGATTGAAGAGCTTATACTCGAAGAGCTGATGGTTGAGGACAGGCTCAATGACGAAGTCAGGGAAATATTAAAAAAATTCGATTCGGAAATCGAACAGGGACGCCTTGACTACCGAAGGCTTTTCGATATGACAAAACACAAACTTGTCAAGGAACGTGATATTATTTTATGAGACTCTCCGACGATAAAATCAGTCATCTTACACATATTCTCCTTAAAGGGCTTCTCGAGAAAAAGGCGATATCCCCAATTGAAGATGAAGGGCAGATCAGGCGTGATATAAGAAGAGTCATTATCAGAGAGATGAAGATCGCTGATGATATCGATGAAATGGTCAGAAAAAAACTCCAGTCTTACTCAAAAAAAATATATGAGGGCAGTTCCGAATGGGAAGTAATGTACAATAAATTCTTTGATGAAGAAGCTTCCAAAAAAGGCCGGGCATAAATATTTTCAGCCATCATAGTATTTTCTTTTCAGAAAAAAACCTGTTGCCGATTAATAATGCAGAGCTTAAGATACAAATGAAAGCAAAGATATCACCATATTTTGTATAGAAGCTCCTGTTCTTACCTATAGAAACCTCCCCGGTCAAGGTTGCCTTAACAAATATATCACTCTCTTTCAGTATGCGCCCTTTACTGTCTATAAAACCCGATATGCCGGTATTTGCTGACCTGATAACAGGCATCCTGTTTTCAACCGCCCTGAACACAGCCATCGAGAAATGTTGATACGGGGCTGATGTCTTACCGAACCATGCGTCATTTGTTATTGTTACTAAAACATTAGCCCCCCTAACTGCAAACTCCCTGACAAGACCCGGGAATATAATTTCGTAACAGATTAAATTTCCTATTTTGGCAAAAGGAGTTTCCATTACAACATATTCCTTACCTGAAACGAAATCGCCGATCGCAGTAACCATTTTTTTAATAAACGGGAAAAGACTGCTCAGAGGAACGTATTCGCCAAAAGGAACCAAATGTATCTTATCCTGCATCGATATGACACGGCCGTCAGGTGAAAGCAGTACTGCACTGTTAGAGATCCTGGATTTACCATTTTCTTTGTTTTTAGATATAACAGCCCCAAAAAGCAGATACGTGTCGGACTGTTCCTGAAACCTGATAAGTCTCTCAGTAAATCTCTTATCAGATCCAAATATAAACGGGAGGGCTGATTCCGGCCATACAACCATATCCGGCCTATATGAATAAGCAGCTGTAGTTAATGTTTCATACGTACTGATCACATCCTGTTGAAAGCTTACATTCCATTTTTGATCCTGTGGAATATTACCCTGAATTACACTCACTCTTATTTTCTCATTATTCTCATCCTCACCGAGCCTGACCGTACCATAAATTACTACCATAGTCAGAGTTATTGCCACAAATACAGTGCTTAGTGTCAGCGGCCAGCTGTCAACAAGTGGTTGCATAATTCTATTCTTTCTATATTGAATAATATCAAAGAGCATCCCGTTGAGTGCTGATACAAAAAAGGAAATACCATAAATCCCCGTAATGTCCGCAATCTGAATAAATGTTAAGAGATTGTACTGAGAGTACCCCAAAATTGACCACGGGAAACCAGTAAGTGCATAGGTTCGAATAAATTCAAGCGAAACCCATAGAACAGGGCATATAAGCGAAGCAGGGATTTTGGAGCTTTCCGAAAGAAAATTGAATGTCATCGCAAATACACCTACATATAACGACAGGTATAAACATAAAAGTATAAGCAAAAACAAAGTTACGATAATCGGCAGGTTTCCATATATATACATCGAATGTGACATCCAGTAGACAGTGCCCATGAAGTAGACAAAACCTGATAGCAATCCAAGGATGAAAGATGTTATAAGATTTTTCCCCTGAATAGAAACAAGCAGTATAGCAATGGCTATCCAGGCAAGGGGGAATAAATCAAATGGAGCAAAGCTAAATACAAGCAGAACACCTGAAGTTACGGCTAAGGCAATGTCTATTTTTCTAACCATTTATTAAATCATTACACTACAACTATTTGACAACGAAACCACGAACCTTCTTGACAATAAAAAAATTTTTAATGTATGATTTATGTCCAGTAAGGGCAGTTAGCTCAGTCGGTAGAGCAGAGGACTGAAAATCCTCGTGTCCGTGGTTCGATTCCGCGACTGCCCACCACTTTCCTTCATCAAATTCAATGACTTGACGAGCTTAAACATTGTGCTTCATCCTCCCCTAAAATAGCAACTGTGCCCCCATTGTGTGTCCCCATTGTGCCCATTTTTTCAGGTTCCATATTTTTACCGTCCTTTTTTGGGTCTTTTGATGACATTTGAAAACCTTCTCTATGACTGGGGGTAGTCCTATAAATCAAGAGGAAGGAGAATTTGACCGATAAATAAGTAGAGGATCTTAATTAACAGACAATTGGATAAGTAATGGATGATATAAATCCTGAAGAAAAATATGCTCTCAGATTTGGTGAAATTGCAATAAACCTGGGGTATATAGATAGAGAACAATTACAGGAAGCATTATTAGAGCAATTTTCGCTTAACGGTGCTGCAAGACTTAGGCCTCGGAAATTAATTGGAGAGGTTCTTGTTGAGAAAGGCTGGTTGACACTTCATCAAGTAGACCTCGTTTTGAAAGAAATATTTATCCAGCCTCAATAACATTAACATCCACATGTTATAGAGAGCTTTTCTTCTCAGTTCCAGCTGCCAACAACTTCAACTTATTAATAATTAAAAAGAAAAGGCAGCTACGGGGGGGCGTAGCTGCCTGGGGGAGATGAAAGGAGATAACTTTTTTACCTGAACTTTCATCTTTATACTATTATCTCTAAAGATTTTGAAGAAATTATGAAGCAGACAAAAAAATACCGGAAGTTTTCAGTCACACCGCTTTAACTGCCATCCTCAGTTCCCGCAATATATCCTGAATTGAATTTGTACTAACTCTTTTTGAAAATTGTATCTTATCGATGAATTTTGGATCTTTTACTATATTGATTAAATAAGACTTCTGAATAACGCTGTGAGGAGACATGTTAAATTGTTTTGCATATTTTCCCCTGATATCAAAAATTTTCCGGAAAACGGCCTTTTTGTCATTTCGAAGTCTGCTGTAACCATTTATCTTTCTGTAGTTGTCTTCCGGGTCTCTGGTGTAATCTTTGTTCTGGATCTGCAAGTTCTTCAGGAAAAAGGGCTCAAACAGTTTCTTTACATAGAGCTTTGCTAAAATTATGTCTTTCAATATAAGCAGATGCAGTACATCATTGAGAGCATAATCAATTGCCTGATCTGATATAGGTCTTTTTGTCCAGTTATATTGCTGATATTTCCTCTTCTTTTCCAGGGTAATCTCAAGTTCATCGGCAATGACTGAATGAAGGTCCTTTTTATCATAATCAAGAAGTTCAACAGCAGGTCTTAAATCCAGTATCGATTTAATTTCCAAATTATGCGCGTTTTTAAGTAAAGATAAATCGCTACCCGCATCATACATTACTTTCAGGATCTTTGGGTTTTCGAAGAGAAGTTTAAGAGAACCATTATCTATTTTAAATGGATCAATGATTACACTGTTTATTCCATCAAAGATTTGCGTTAAGCACAATTTTTCTCCATAAGCATGCAAGTTAGATTCAGCTTCTATATCCAGGGCCATAACATTCTGCTTTTTATCATCAAGTTTCTTCAGGTATGATCGGAGTTCCACACTACTTTCAATTTTGATGTAATTTATATTCATAGCTGTTTACCTGAATCAATTTATGAACCTGAAGGTTCCTAATCGAGCAAGTCGGTATCCGGGTTTGGTATGGAGATGGGTTTCTGCATTTTTCTTTTTTTATTTGACGCACCCTTATTTCCAGCCTTATTTCCAGCCTTATTTCTGGCATGGATATCTGTCAATAACTCTGTGGTGCTCTCAAAAAACTGCACAATCCTTTTATCCAGCAAAGACGATTTCATTTTAGACATGCTACTTCCTTACCTCTTTCTTTAAGAACAAGTTGTTATCAGTTTATACAGCCCAAGCAGTTGAAACAGATTGAACGGTCATTAATCTCTCTCATTCATACTATTCCAGACATTCGCAGTTTAATTCAGGCAGCAGATATAATACATTGATTTGGTAAAAAAAGAAAATGCAGGGCAGAAATCCAGGTTAAATGTATTAAATATGGGGCTCTGTCCCAAACCCCTAATAATCAAATTAGTTGCTCTTCTTCTGCCATGCTGGAGTTTGGCTGATTTCCTCCATGATTCTCTTATAAGACGAAAGTCTGGATTCAATAATATCAGCTTTTTGAGGATCAGTGTCCTCCCCATAGAAGGCGCACCCTTTGGTTGACGATTCATGCTGGCAATTATTGAACCGGCAGGTCAGAGATATTGGAAGAAGGTCTGGAAAGAAATTGATTAACTCTTCCGGCAAAATATCATCCAGAGAAAATGACCGAATGCCGGGAGAATCTATAATCCTGAATGTTCCACAGTCAATCATTTCTGACCAGGACGTAGCGTGGGTTCCTTTGCCGCCCCTTCCGACCTCGCTACTTCTTAATATTACCTCCTTGTCGCTAAGGGAGGTGATCAACGTGCTCTTTCCTACGCCGGATTGGCCAAGAATTATTGTTTGAGTTTTAACAAGTTTATTCTGGAGATCCTTAAAAGATCCTCTGCCAAATCTGGATGGATGTTCCGGATACTTTGCAGAAACTTCGAAACACTCGATTCCGAAATTTTCAAATCTGCGCATCTCAAAATCAATATCAAAGTCATTTTGAAATTCATCCATCTTGTTGAAAATAACTATAGCGGGCACATCCCACTGAAAAGTTCTAGTGGTAAATCTATCAATAACACCTTGTTTGTACGGTGGTTTTGAAACACTTGTGGCAATAATCACAAGATCACAATTTGCAGCAGTTATTCTTTTTTTCCTCTCACGAATAATAATTCGAAAAATTTCATTTATCCTGTCAAAAAGCTCTACAATTTGATATTCGTTGCCGCTTTTTTCTAAAAGAACGTTGTCTCCCGGCACTAGCTGATTGCCTTTTAAAACAGTCCTTTTCGCACTAGCTAAAACAGTTTTATTTTCGCTATCAATTTTGCAAAGAAATTCTTTTGAATGAGCTTCGTAAATACAGGCCCGGATTTTCACTGATCGACTCCTAAATTAGTGAACTGCTATCGGATGTTATGTTATACCGGACGCGCTTTATATTTCAATGGATAATGAAAATGCTGAGGAGGAAATCAATACCTCACAGCCGTTATAACAAACTCACTTGTCCCGTTCGGCTTCTTCACAACAACCTCGTCATCTTCCGTCTTTCCCAGCAACGCCTTTG
>CAZVHL010000033.1:0-14079 GCA_964626925.1 uncultured Nitrospiraceae bacterium | reverse complement strand
GGCTAACTTAAATCGTATTATAGAGCTGAATCAAGTTGAAGCGCTCAGACGGACCTTTATTAACAATATCCAGTCTGTCCAAAATAATCTTCACACAATCAATACACCGTTTGAAGTTAAACTCGATACCATAGTAAAGAATGTGACAGCGTTGAACGAAACATCCGACAGATGTTCGTCATGTCACCATCAAAAACGAGTATCCAACCGAATAATTACAGTACAGTCTCTTGTACATGATTACGAAACAAAACTCAGCTATTTCATTACGACACGTGCAAATGCAGCCAGGCTTCACAAAATAAAAATGGATACTGCTGTCATTGGCGATAATTTACTTAAATTAACAGAAGAAATGTCTCATAGCGCAACTACAAGTCTGGCTGACAGTACCGCAATGGCAATGGAAGAAGTTAATCATGTCAGGATAATATTATTTATAACTTTGCTTGTTACTTTTATTCTCGGCATACTGGTTTCCATAAAATTGACTAACTCTATTACTCGTCCTGTTAACGAGCTGGTTAAAGCAACAGCCCTGATTTCATCAGGAGAGTTAGGGTCCACTATTTCATATCAGGACAAAACAGAATTCGGAAAGCTTGCAACTCATTTTAATACAATGAGCGTTGCTGTTAAAGATGGTTATGAGAAAGTTCAAAAGGAAATTTTGGAACGTGGAATTACCGAAGATGCGCTAATCAAGTCCGAAAAGTTTCTAACAATGACATTTGATAGTATTCGCGATCCTTTTTGTATTTTTGACAGTGATTTTAAGATAATCAAGGCTAATAGTGCATATGCGGAACTGAAGCAACAATCATTGGATGATCTCTATGGTGTGAGGTGTTATGAAGCATTAAAGGGAATAGATAGTAAATGTAACAATTGTGTTGTTGATGCAACCTTCCGATCAACGGATCCATGTGCCAAGGATAAGCTTATTACGTTAGAAGATGGTACGGATATATGGTTGGATATTTATACTTACCCAATATATGATGATCAGGGAAAAGTAACGCATGTGATTGAATATATAAGGGACATTTCTGAAAGGAAACAAGTGGAAAAAAGTCTCCGTGAAAGCAAAGAACGTTATGCCCTAGCCGCTCAGGGGGCAAATGATGGACTATGGGATTGGGACCTGCATTCAGATTCTATTTATTATTCCCCTCGATGGAAATATATATTGGGCCTGTCCAATCATAAGGTCATTGGACTCCCAGGTGAGTGGTTGAAACGGATACATCCTGATGATCGTAAAACAGTTGAACGCGAATTACAAAGTCATTTAAATGGGGATATAGAATATTTTGAAGCCGAACACCGCATGCTCCATAACGATGGAATATATATCTGGGTGCAGGTACGGGGGATGGCTGTACGTGAGGCATCGGGCAAGCCATATCGAATGGCAGGCTCCATGAAAGATATTACTAAACGTAAGGACGCTGAACTAAAACTAACCTTTGATGCAATGCATGATGTTTTGACAGGACTGCCAAATCGAAATTTATTTATGGATCGTCTTCAGCATGCAAGCGACCGTGAACGACGTAACAGGGATTACCTGTTCGCAGTGCTTTTTCTGGATATTGATAGATTTAAGGTGCTGAATGATAGCATGGGGCATGCAGTGGGTGATGAGGTGCTTATTGAAGTTTCAAATAGACTATCGGATTGTCTTAGACTTGGTGATACGGTTGCCCGATTTGGAGGTGATGAATTTGCTATACTTCTTGAAGATTTATCAGGTAAAAAAGAGGCATTACAGGTTGCGGACAGAATAAAGGAAAAATTATCCCTGCCATTTAATTTACAGAGTCAGGAAATATTCACATCTGCAAGTATAGGCATAGTCTTTAGTGTGACAGACTATGATGAACCAGAACATCTTTTACGCAATGCTGATATTGCAATGTATCATGCCAAATTAAATGGAAGTGCCTGTTATGAGGTTTTTGACGGGGAAATGTATACTGATGCGGTTGATCGCCTGGAAATGGAGACAGACCTTAGGCTGGCGCTTAAACAAAAAGAATTCCAGCTGCATTACCAGCCTATTGTGTCAGTTGTGTCAGGTAAGATTGTTAGTTTGGAAACGCTTATACGATGGGAACATCCGGTACACGGCACTATTTACCCTGATAAATTTATTGGCATTGCGGAGGATACAGGATTAATCGTTGATATTGGTGAGTGGGTGCTACGAGAGGCCTGTCTGCAACTGAAACAATGGCATAGCCGGTTTCCTTTGATGTCTGACTTGACGATAAGTGTTAATATTTCGATTAAACAGCTATTGCCTATGCTTGTTGAAAATATAAAATCAATTTTCAATGAGATCAAACTTAAGCCTCATAGCCTGATACTTGAAATTACGGAAAGCATGGTCATGGAAAATCCAGAACTGGTTTTCCCGATTTTATTACAGCTGAAAGCAATGAATGTTGAACTTCACATCGATGATTTCGGAACCGGATATTCATCTTTGAGTTATTTGCATAACTTGCCTTTTGATGTTTTGAAAATTGATAGATCTTTTATTAATAGACTGGGCCAAAACGGAGGAGACATGGCAGTTGTCAAAACCATCTTAGAATTGGCGCGCAGTCTAAAAATGGATATTATTGCCGAGGGTGTGGAAAACGAAAGTCAGGTCAGGAAACTGAAGGCACTGAACTGTGAATATATGCAGGGTTATTTCTTTTCCAAGGCAGTAGATAAGGAAGGGATAGAGTTGGTACTGAAACAGGGGGAATTTGACATGGATGATAAATTGGCGCGCTCTGCAGTTGCCAGTTAAATTTCAGTCAGCTAATTTCGAGAAATTTCCAAGAGCATCAAAAGTGCATTTTACAGCAAAAAGAAGGGCCAGTCTGTTTTCTCTTTTCTGATTATCCTCATCCATTACAAGAATATTGTCAAAAAAAGCATTTATAGGTATTTCAAGTTCAAAGAGGGCTTCAAAGTTTGACTTTATCAATTTATCTTTCACTTCATTTATTGAATTGAACAATTTCTTTTCCTCTGGTTCAGTTAACATGGATTCTTTAATTTGAGAAGGTGGAAATTTAACAAGTATGTTATAAACTCTCTTTGCTGCAATAAGCAGTTCCGGAAATCTGTTTTCTTTTTTTAGCGATGAAATAATGGCCATTTTATTTTCCATATTTTTGATAATTAAACTTTCTGATTGAATTGTGGCATTTATAACATCTGCGCTGTAACCATGTGAGAGGAATATGTTCTCGATCCTGAGATAGAAAAACTGCAATATATTTTCTGTATGAGGTTTTCGGTCTTCATTCGATACCCCTAAATTTTGCAGTGATTTATCAATAAGCATATCCAATGCAATTGAATACTCCTTGCTGAGCAATATGTTTATTATTCCTGCAGCTTGACGCCTTAAAGCAAAAGGGTCCTCTGAGCCTGTAGGAATTAAGTCGAGATAGAAAAATGATGCGATATTGTCCATCTTGTCAGCAATAGATAATATCGAACCGGTTTGGCCTGAAGGTAAAGTATCCCCTGTGAACTTCGGTAAGTAGTGTTCAAAAATTGCTGATGCCGTGTCTTTATCTTCACCGGAATTTAAAGCATATGTCATTCCCATATATCCCTGAAGTTCAGGAAATTCTCCGATAATTCCGGTTGTGAGGTCTGCTTTGCAGAGCATCGAAGCACGGTAAAACATTTCTTTTGACTCTAAACCCAGTTGTTCCGCCAGGAAAGAACTCAGGTTAGCTATTCTCTCAGCTTTATCATAAAGGCTTCCAAGTTTTTCCTGGAACGTAACCTTTTTTAATTTATCTTTATGGTCCCACAAGGATGTCTCCTGATCTTCAGTGACATAGAATCTTGCATCTTCAAGCCTTGCCCTTAATACCCGCTCAGCACCTTTTCTGACCATATCATTATTATCAGAGTTGGTGTTGCTTACAACAATAAATGAAGGTTGCATATTACCGTCACTGTCCTCAACAGAAAAATATTTTTGATGAGTCTTCATGACAGTTATGAGCAGTTCTTTGGGCAGATCAAGAAAATGCTCGTCAAAACTGCCGTAAACTACCGTAGGGTACTCAACAAGATTTATGATTGTATTGAGCAGTTCATCATCTTTATGAACCTTGCAACTATGAGCAGATTCTATTTTGTTAATGCCTTCCAGGATAGTATTTTTTCTGTCAGCAGGATCGGCAAGGACATGGTTCTGCTTTAGTAAATTTAAGTATGCGGAAGGATTTCCAACTTTAATAGCTACGGGTGAAAGGAATCTATGACCGTACGAAATGTTGTTACTTTTAATTCCGTCAAGGTCAAATGAAATGACAGCATCGCCAAACAGGGCGAGTATCCAATGAATAGGCCTGAAAAACTTCAGAGACCCATTTCCCCATCTCATAGACTTCTGGAGTTTAAGTGATGATATCAGTGTTGGCAATGCTTCGGCGAGTATTTTTTCAGTTGGTTTGCCCTTTTCTTTTACAGATGCTGACACATATTCGCCACGGTCGGTTTGCTTTATTTGAAGGTCGTTAATATCCATGTTTAACGATTTAGCAAAACCTATAGCCGACTTGGTTGGTGCACCTGAATTGTCATAAGCGACTTTTTTGGGAGGACCTGTGTGCTCTACTGTTCTGTCTTTCTGTTTTTCATGAACATTTTCGATATATACTGCTAATCTTCTTGGCGTAGCGAATTCGGAAATTGTCCCATAATTTATGAATGAATCATCCAATAGCTGTGAAATGTCTTTCTTCAAAGTGGCAACACCAGCTGTAACAAAGCGGGCAGGAATTTCCTCAGCACCTATCTCAAAAAGCAATGATTTCATGGCAACTCAAATATTAATAATGTAAAATGACAGACAACGCAATTCTGTATTTTTTCATAATGTTAAATTGACTATTTTTTTAATAGCGGGAATTCCATTGTTTCCCTGAGTTTAAGGTAACCTTCAGCACATTTCCTTGCAATGTTTCTGACTCGGGCAATATAAACAGTTCTCTCTGTAACGCTAAGCGCTCTACGGGCATCAAGCAAGTTGAAACTGTGAGAACATTTCAGACAATAATCGTAGGCAGGCAGAACAACCCCTCTCTTTAGCAGACTTAGAGCTTCTTTCTCGTATAGTTCGAACAGATTGAAATGTAAATTTGTATCAGCTAAATCAAAATTATATTTTGAGAACTCCACTTCAGTCTGATGATGTATTTCACCATATTTAATTCCTTCACTCCACTGAAGATCATACACGCTATCAACTTCCTGCAGGTACATTGCGATCCGTTCAAGACCATATGTAAGTTCTACTGATACAGGATTTAATTCAATGCCGCCTATTTGCTGAAAATATGTGAACTGTGTAACTTCCATACCGTCAAGCCATACTTCCCAGCCAAGGCCCCATGCTCCGAGAGTAGGCGATTCCCAGTCATCTTCGACAAATCTGATGTCATGTTTCAGGAAGTTAATATTAATTGCGGAAAGACTCCTAAGGTAGAGATCCTGCGAATCCTGCGGAGAAGGCTTTAGTATGACCTGATACTGATAATAGTGCTGAAGTCTGTTGGGGTTTTCACCATATCTCCCGTCAGTGGGTCTTCTTGTTGGCTCAACGTATGCAGTTTTCCATGGCTCGGGTCCCAGAACTCTGAAAAAGGTTGCAGGATTAAATGTGCCGGCGCCTACTTCAATATCATAGGGCTGATGAATTACACAGCCTTGTTCAGTCCAAAAAGCGTGGAGTTTTAAGATGAGATCTTGTAAGTGCAATTTCTGATGTAATTCTTAATATTTCAAAATGGTTTCAGGGTTTCCGAAGTTAAATCTTATAAGGTAGTATATATCTTTGTCAAATAAGAGACAGTAGTGTTACGGTGTTGTAATTACTAGAAAGAATGCAATAAAAAAGCAAATAATTTATGATTAACATCATAGACTATAATATTGAAAAAGCCGAAAATAGATCAGTACATTTAAAGGGAGGAGAACATGTTAAAAGAAAAAGTAGAAACTGTATTAGACAAGGTTAGACCGATGCTTCAGCGAGATGGTGGCGATGTAGAGCTCGTTGATGTCCAGGATGACGGAGTTGTAAAAGTCAGACTAACAGGGGCCTGTTCAGGGTGCCCAATGTCAACGATGACTTTAAAAAATGCAATTGAAGAAACTATAAAAAAGGAAATACCTGAAATTAAATCTGTTGAACAGGTTTCTTGATTAAACCTGGCCTGGCAGTTTCTTGTGTTGTGGATGACTGAGTACGCAGTCTGCTTTTTGTGAAAACTTAACCATAACTTAATGAGTACCAATTAAAATCAGGTATATGCAATCTTATACTTGTAAAAGGAGACACAGATGGAACCGGTAATTGTCTGGTATTTAAGGATGAGCGTATTATATTTTATTGGTGGTGCAGCGATAGGACTTGGTATGTTGTTTTGGCCGAGCGAAGCGGGTTATTATGTTTCTTCACACGTTCATTTGAATCTTCTTGGTTTTATGTCGATGATGATTTATGGAGTCGGATATCATATATTGCCGAAATTTAGCGGAACGCACATATACAGTCCATTGATTGTTAAAATTCAATTCTGGGTGGCCAATGCAGGGCTTGTTGGAATGGCTATTAGCTGGCCTTTTTTTAACAGGGGAGACGCGTCTCTTGCAAATAATGTTCTGATATTATCCGCTATTTTGTCTATGCTTTCGGTGATTCTATTTGCATACAATATGTTAAAGACTATTAAATCAGCATAAACTGCCGTTCTTATAACATCTTATGATTCAAATCATAGACCTGCGGTTTTTTTTCTTGTAAATTACTAGTGACAGTTAATATAAATATTTTATTGCTCGGGTCATATGTCCCGGACAATGATAATGGAATATATTTCAGGAGGGTTATATGACTACAAAAATCGAAGTAACAAAAGACTCTATAATTGGAGACCTGATCAAATCAGTTCCCGGTGCTGATAAAGTGATAGAAAAATATTTCGGTAATGGTTGCTTTACATGCCTGGGGATAAATGTTGAGTCAATAGCTTTTGGTGCTACTATGCATAACACTGACCCTGAACTCGTTGTTTCTGATATAAAAAAATTATTGGAGACTGATAATGGATCATAAATGTCTGAATTGCGGTGTTGCGAGTGAGGACGTAATACTGCTTTCATGTGAACACAAGGGGGAACATTTGTTTATATGTGTTAAGTGCCTTCCGGTCCTGATTCAAGGTTCCCATTAAGTAATATTTTTCATGATGTGTAAAATTCCCGTGTAAAATTTCTTGACATATTTAATTATTTTATGGTATCTTTTTAAGTATACTCCCTTATAAAATCAAACAATTGGTAAAGAGGAAATTGTATGTCACGTCTGGACGTTAGATGTAAAGTTGATTTGCCGGTTTCTATAACCGTAGGCGATAAAAGCGCAAAAGCTACGTCGGAGAAAAGAGCAACATTCAGGTCCCTCAGTCTTGGAGGCGGGTTTGTTGACTGTAAACTGCCCGTTGAAGAGAATAAAATCATTGGATTCAAGTATGACTTGCCGAGTCATGGAGAGTTTGAAGTTTTAGGAGAAGTTACGCGGTTTGAAAAAGACGGATTTGCTGCCAGGTTCTATAATTTAAACAGAGATGCCAAATTAAAACTCTGGGATTATATCAGAGATAATATATCCGATGATCTTTCTTGTCCATACTGCGGCAAGAAAAATAGCCAGAAACTGAGACATTGCAATAAGTGCGGGTGGAATCTCAATTTCTATTCTCAAAACTATTTTATAGATCATGAAAAAGAATCTTTTCTCAATAGGCTTTCACTAAAGAGCAGTTCTTTCTCTATTGAAGATATTTACAAAGTCATGAATTATATTGATGTCGAAATATTAAAGGTAGGCAAAAATCTTGATATCAATGAAGAGTTTGTAGGATCCAGCCAGGGCATTTTAAATGTTTTTTCGATGATCAGAAAAGTTGCACCCACTGATATACCTATATTGATAACCGGGGAAAGTGGCACAGGCAAAGAATTGACCGCCCTTGCAATACACGAAAGAAGCAATAGAAAGGGCAAACAGTTTGTTACGATAAACTGCGCTGCCATTCCTGATAATCTTCTTGAGGCTGAATTATTCGGACATGAAAAGGGTTCATTCACAGGGGCTCATACAAGTAAAATCGGGAAATTTGAGTATGCAGACGGGGGGACAATTTTTCTTGATGAAATCGGAGATCTTTCGCCAAACCTGCAGTCTAAGCTTCTGAGGTTTCTTGAAGACAGGATAGTTGAGAAGATAGGAGCAAACGAAGGCAAAAAAGTTGACGTCAG
Organism: uncultured Nitrospiraceae bacterium; assembly: GCA_964626925.1. Lineage (GTDB taxonomy): Bacteria > Nitrospirota > Thermodesulfovibrionia > UBA6902 > UBA6902 > CAZVHL01. Next base: position 5,727 of record CAZVHL010000033.1, on the reverse strand, counting down.
ACTTTTAGCCGCAACTAACAAGGATCTCAAAACAGCTATTGCAAGAGGTAAATTCAGGAAAGATCTTTTCTACAGACTGGATGTTTTTAATATTAACCTTCCTCCTGTGAGGGACAGGGGTGAAGACAAAGTTATACTTGCCAGATATTTCCTGAATAAATTTTCGAAAGAGATGAGCATCAAAAAAACATTTTCAGTTGATGCATTAGAAGCTGTCAGAGGGCATGACTGGCCGGGAAATGTCAGAGAGATAATAAATAAGGTAAGAAGAGCCGTAGTGTTATCCAGAGAAGCATCTGTCCTTCCGAATGATTTGGATTTGTCTGTGCCGTCACTGGAGTCTGATACCATAACATCGCTTAGAGAAGTGCGGTACTCTTTGGAAAAACAAAAACTTATCGAAGCACTTAAGCATTGCAATAATAATATTTCAAAGGTGTCAAGGGTTTTGGGAATCAGCCGGCCTTCAGTTTATAGCCTCCGAAAAAGATACAATATTTAGTTCATTATCGATTATTCCCACCCCCGAAAGTGTAAGGTTTTTCTATTTATGTAATATTAATTTACATGTATCGTGTTTTCTTTTATTTATGATTCTGATTAACTCATTGAAACAACAACAAAATCATAATAGGCACAATACTTGCTTTTACAATTCATAAGGGTAAACGGATGGGACGCAAAGAATTTAAAGTGCTGTTTAATATTCTGGATGAATCCCCCTTTTTTCCGGAGCTGTCTTCGAAGGAAAGGGAGTTAATGATTAAAGAACTACTGAAAACATACCCGAATCTGTGGCATTACAATCATGACGAACCGAATTTTTGTTATGAGTCAAACTTTATGATGCGACAGCCCTTTTAGCACCGCTTTATTGCTTTGCTGAACATATCCCTGTTTTTCTGTTGACTAAAAAATAATAATGGAATAAAATCAACCCACTGTTGACATTTTATATATCCAGGGTACTATCCATTATAGAAATGAAGACAAATTTAAAAAAAATAATCTTTTGGGATGAAGCAGATTTTTGATACTTTTTTTTGCATATCGTTTATGTCTATTTAAATTTACCCCTCCAAATAAGCCTGAAATTATCAATTAATAAACAATCACCTCATTGCTTCTGTTGCAAATAAAATTAGCCTAGCCCGTAACTATTGACATTTTAAGTGTTTTTGTTTTAAAAAATAATACATGAGAAAGGCTTTTATATTGCCGTTGCTGCTGGTTTTGTTCATTAACAACAGTGAGGCAAATAAGCAGACCTCTATAGAGGGAATTAGGTATGCAACTTATAAAAGCTACACTAGAGTTGTCATAGATGTAAACGGCCCCCTTGAGTTCACCCAGAATCGTTTGTCCAATCCTGACCGCATATATTTTGATTTAAAGGATTGCGCCATTTCCGGTGAAAAGAAATTCGCTGTAAATATAGAAGATAATGTCCTGAAAGAAGTTCGTATGGCCCGGTTTGATAAAAATACTGTAAGGGTTGTATTCGGTATCAAAAAAACAAAAAATTATTATGCCTTTGTGCTTGAAAATCCGTATAGACTTGTCGTGGATATTTATGCTCCCGTCAAACAGACACCTCCTCGCAAAAAAAATGATAATAATAAAAAAGTATCGGTTGGGAAGAGCTTATATGAAATAAAGACAGTTGTGATAGATGCCGGGCATGGAGGAAAGGACCCTGGAGCAATTGGTCCGAAAGGACTCAAAGAAAAAGATATTACTTTGAATGTGGCGAAAAGGCTTGGGAAAATTCTTCAGGAAAGAAATGGGATAGAAGTTGTTTATACCCGTGACAGGGATAAATTTGTGCCTCTTAATGAAAGGACTGAATTGGCTAATGCTAAAAAGGCTGAACTATTTATCTCAATTCATACAAATGCCAGCAAGAGAAAAAAAACAAGGGGATTGGAAACCTATTTTCTAAACTGGACAAATAACAGGGAAGCTATAAAAGTTGCTGCAAGAGAGAACAAAGTATCTGTTCAAAAAATGCAAAAGATGCAGAATGAGCTCCAGTTTATACTGCAGGATCTTGCAAGAGACAATAAAAGGAAAGAGTCCATGCGACTTGCTCAGAGTGTGCAAAATTCTATGGTAACCTCTCTTAAAAAGAAGTATAGCGGGATAAAAGACCTTGGGGTTAAGTATGCGTTATTTTATGTCCTTGTTGGTGCGGAAATGCCATCCATACTTGTTGAAATATCATTTGTCAGCAATCATGAAGAAGAAAAGAGACTTTCAACAGAGCAGTATAAAAACAGGATAGCTGAAGCAATTGCACAGGGAATAAACTCCTATATAACGGAGGCAACCCTTATAGTGAATCCCGTCATGGATCAAAAGGAGAACATATTAGCCGAAGACGTATCTGTTCCCGATGATACATTGCGATCCAGATATGATCAGTATAACTATATTTTATCAGGCAGTCATTTGGTAATCCGTGATAAAATGTAGCCCAAAGGCTAAGATCCTCTTATATATATTTCTTGTCGTAGCGGTTTTCATATCCCGTTCTTTTCAAGTCAGCCTTATATTACTTTTTGTCGTCATAGCTGTAGCAACCAGAGTGCCTTTATCTGCGTTTAGAAGCGGGCTGATCCCTATCGCTTTTTTCCTGTTTTTTACATTCCTCAGTAATGCGTTTTTTCATGAGGGCATAATCCAGTATAAAATCCTGGGACTACCGATAACTGATGAAGGTATAAAACGTGGGGGTGAACTGACATTAAGGCTTTTTATACTAATTATAGGTGCCAGAATCTTAACAGTAACTACCAGGGCTGAAGACCTTGTAAAAGCGATGAGCGTGCTTCTGGGGCCTGTCGGAAGGCTTGGCTTTGTAAAAGAAGTAATAGTTGCTATGTCGCTTACTCTCAGGTTGCTTCCTATTATTTATAACGAGGCATCTGAACTGTATAAAAATGTGAAAAAATCAGAGACGAAAGGGCTGGCCGGAAAAATCAGGCTTTCTGTTTCGCTCCTGACACCTTTATTTGAGAATAGTTTAAAAAAGGCAAAAGAGATGACAAATATGGAGAAGGAATTTGAGTTTTGATTATATATTGAAAGGTGGCCTTATTATTGATGGCGCCACTGAAAATTCAAAGCCTGAAAGGGCAGATATAGCCTTTGAGGGAGACCGGATTAAAGAGATTGGATTATTGGCAAATTCTTCTGCAAAGAAGGTCATCAATATAGATGGTATGTATGTGTGTCCGGGTTTTATTGATGTACATGCTCATTCCGAATTTGTACTGCTTGCGGATGGCAGGGCAGAGGGGAAAATCTGTCAGGGTATAACGACAGAGGTGAATGGTAATTGCGGCTTGTCTGCTGCCCCTCTTTATGGACCTGCTCTGGAACAGAGAGAGAAAGACCTCGATGAATTCAACATAACAGAAAGATGGGGCAGCTTCCCTGAGTACTTTGCTCTCCTTGAAAAAAAAGGAATTGCTCTGAATTTTGCTACCCTTGTAGGTCATGGGAATCTTCGTGCCTCAGTTCTTGGATATGCTGACAGACCTCTGTCGGAAACAGAAAAGAAGAAAGTTTATGACCTAATGAAAAGTGCTATCGAGTCAGGAGCAAGGGGTGTATCAACAGGACTGATCTATCCACCGGGAATTTATTCTGACACATCCGAGCTTATTGAACTCTCATCTGAACTGAAAAAACATGAAGGCATTTATACAACTCATATGAGGAGTGAAGGAGACCGGCTTTTAGAATCAGTCGATGAAGTTATTTCTATAGCTGAAAAATCAAAAATTCATGTCCACATATCGCATTTAAAAACAAGCGGTGAACGGAACTGGGGCAAACTCCCGGAAGTCTTTCAAAAGATTGAACTGGCAAACAGAATCGGACTTAATCTGACTTGCGACAGGTACCCGTATATTGCATCAAGTACTGACCTTGACTCTATCTTGCCTTCGTGGGCATTTGAAGGCGGACGCAGGAAGGAACTGGAAAGGCTTAATAATGAGCGGGAGCGTCTTTCGGGAGAAATTCTACGGCTGAATCCTGAAGTATCTTTCTGGGATAAGGTTGTAATATCGTCGGTGGGGCTGGAAAAAAATAAATGGATGGAGGGGAAGAGCCTAAGGCATATTAGCAGGACTCTTAATCATAATCCTGTCCAATGCCTGTTTGACACTCTTATCGAAGAGGAATTGCAGGTGGGTGCTGTATTCTTTACAATGGATGAAGAAAACCTGAAATCTATTCTGAAGTATCCATGTACAATGCTGGGTACTGACAGCAGTGCGAGGAGTTTTGACGGTATTACTGCAAGCGGAATTCCTCATCCAAGAGGATTTGGCAGTTTTCCAAGAGTACTCGGCAGGTATACAAGGGAACAGGGCATTTTGAGAATCGGTGAGGCAGTTTATAAGATGACGGGATTACCTGCAAAGACTTTTCGACTCAATCAGCGCGGGGTCATAGCAAAAGAATACTTTGCTGATATCACCGTGTTTAATGCTGAAGAGGTGAATGACTGTGCGGAATTTAATAATCCATTTCAACGACCTGAAGGGATCTACCATGTATTTGTGAATGGAGAGCCGGTTATTCTTGATCGGGAATTTACAGGAACATTGCCCGGAAGGGTGCTCAAATAAAACAACATAATGCAGGCAACAGGCAATTCGATGAGGTTTGAATTTAGCAGACTGTCATTATGTTTTGAATTATTGCTAAAATACTTTTCATGAAAGCGGAATGGCTTTATAAAACAATATATCTGACAATAATTCTTGTCCTTTTTTATCTGTTTTATCAAGTGCTCAGCCCTTTTCTGACAACAATAGCATGGGCCATGGTGCTCAGCATTACGTTTTATCCGCTGTACAGGCTGTTTCTGAAGTTTATCAAACGTCCATGGGCGGCATCATTGATAACCCTATTTATCATACTCGTTATCCTGTTAGGGCCTTTCTCATATATTGTGAGTGCACTGGTAGGTGAGATAACGGATGTCTACAGTACGCTTGAGGCGAAGGGATTTGAATCGATTGCGGATATTCAGACCCACCCGAGAATTAAAGGTGTATTTGAAAAAATCAGTTCCTATAAATTATTTGAAGGGTTTGACCTTCAGCAAAGCGCTGTCGATACTTTAAAATCTATAGGCAAAACAATAGCGGAGCAGACAAAGAATGTATTCAAAAATGCTGTTCTTCTTTTAGTTGGATTTATCATTATGTGTATTACGATATTTTATTTCCTGAAGGACGGTAATAAACTGGCGTCTTTCATAAAAAATCTGCTCCCTTTTTCGGATGCACAAAAGGACAAACTTGAGGAACGTGTAAAAGAAATGGTTATTGCGGCGCTTTATGGTGGTCTTGCAGTTGGTGTTGCCCAGGGTACACTCGGTGGAATAGCTTTTGCGTTTCTGGGTCTTCCGTCACCTGTTTTCTGGGGTACTGCAATGGCGGTATTTTCACTCCTGCCTCTGTTCGGTTGCTTTACCATCTGGGGGACGACAAGTATAATTCTCCTGTTATCCGGAGCGCATGCCAAGGGCATCGGGTTATTCCTCTATGGTCTTTTAATAATCAGCAGTGTGGACAATATTATTAAACCGATAGTTATAGGGGGCAGGACCAAACTTCATGTACTCCTTGTATTTTTCAGTGTCCTCGGCGGGATCAATTTTTTCGGTTTTGTGGGTTTTATACTCGGTCCCTTAATTACGGCCCT
>CAZVHL010000032.1:0-14130 GCA_964626925.1 uncultured Nitrospiraceae bacterium | reverse complement strand
TATTTGCTTTACAGTATCTGAGTATGTTCAACCTGTCAGATTTTGGTTTGGAATACGTCATTTCATGTGGATGAATTCTGCCGTATTCCATCTCTTCAAGCTTAACAGCACCGAGAAATCCCCTTGTTTTCCTCTCGCTTCCGTTAATTGAATAGGTTATTTCATAACAATAAAATAATGGCTCCTGGTCATTGGTAAGAACGCCTTCATCGAGCCAGTCATCGAGAAACTTTGAAGCCCTTGTATAGCGGTTGTGAGTTTCACTGTCATCCGCACTATCCTTGCCAAAATCTATCCGTATTATATTGTGCGGACTTTTACTGTAAAGCTCATCTTTAAATTCGGATGTAACTATGTCATAAGGGGGCGCCGTAGTCAAAGAAGGATCGACTTTTTGAGGATTATACAGAATACCTTTAAATGGATTAACTACCGCCATAGATTATAACTCCTTGAGAAATGCGTGTAATGATAACATCGAATAAAAGATAATATCAAATTAATTAAACCCACTAAGATACTATTTTATAGATGCTCCGCATGAAACCAACCATGTTCGGTCAATTAATTTTACCTGTTATTTCCGTCTCTTAACTAATTTAATGTTGCATTTCATGTATACTGAAACTAAAATAACTGCTATGGTTTTAGTTCATAAAGTCTCAGATTATTTAAGACTTATCAAGTTCTCACACTCTGTCTTTGCGCTGCCTTTTGCATTTACAGCCGCGCTTATCGCAGCTGGAGGTATCCCATCTCCATATCAGATATTCTGGATAACCGTTGCGATGGTCAGTGGCAGATCCGGTGCGATGGGAATGAACAGGATCATAGATAAAAATATTGACGCACTTAATCCAAGGACAAGAAACAGGGAACTGCCAAAGGGAGTGATAAAAACCTGGGAAGCATTTTCTTTTACAATTATAGCTTTCGTTTTTTTATTGCTTGCCGCATATAAATTAAATCCTCTCTGCTTCAGGATTGCCCCACTGGTACTGTTAGTACTTATCACCTATTCCTATACAAAAAGGTTCACATGTCTTTGTCATCTAATCCTCGGTATTGCGCTTTCACTGGCTCCCCTGGGGGCATGGATAGCTGTTACAGGATCCTTTGATTTAAAAATTCTGCCTCTCTGTTTTGCCGTTATGTTCTGGGTCGCAGGTTTTGACACTCTTTATGGTCTTCAGGACCTTGATTTTGATAAGTTAAACGGCCTTCATTCCCTCCCGAGAGCTTTCGGAGTAAAGACATCTTTATGGATCGCAAGATCTTTCCATCTCATTACAATAGGACTCTTATTAAGTCTTATCCCGATTTTCAATTTATCCGCTTTCTACCTGCTGGGTATATTAATAGCATCAGGGCTCCTTTTGTATGAACATTCTCTCGTTAAAGCAAAAGATCTCAGCAGATTAGACCTGGCTTTTTTTAATATGAACGGCTACATAAGCATAACAGTCTTTATCTTTACCTTCTTTAATTATTTGATGTATTGATCGATATAGTCCGTCTTATTTACGGTATAATTCAAATTAATTTGACTTCTTCGTGACAAATTAGTTAAATATTTACTCTGGTATCTTAATTTTAAATATAAAAAGGAGAAAAAATGAAAAGGAAAAATCAATCTTTCTTATTTTCAATATTAATTTCTATATTGCTCATACTCACGATCAGCGGTCATGTAACCGCTGCATCTAAACGTCTCATAGTGTCAAATGCAGGGAACAATACTTTATCGATTATTGATACTGCAAAAAATGAAGTTATTAATACATTAAGGGTTGGCGTATGGCCTGCCGGCATAGCTATCGACTCATCAACCAGGAGAGCGTATATCGTGAACTCCAGCGAAGCTGACAGCACAGTTTCGGTTGTAGATCTTGCAAGTAATTCAATTATCGCATCTATAAAAGTCGACATCGGACCTATGGGCATTGTACTTGATTCTTCTGCAGGGGTAGGATATTCCGCCAATTCAGAACATATAGTAGACGGAAAAAACCTCAGCAAGACACTTTCTGTCATCGATCTTAAGACCAATAAAGTTACCAAAACAATTGAGGTGGGAGTTGGACCGTTTGATTTAAGGATCATTAATGAAAAAATCTTTGTAAGTAATTCAGGGGAATGGACTGTTGCTGTTGTTGACACAAAGAGCCACAAAGTCCTTGAAAAAATTAAGGTTCTTGATACACCACTTGGTGTTGCGGTTGACCGTGGCAGGAAAAAAGTCTATGTTGCTATTCACGGAAAAGGCATGGTATCTGTTATTGACGCCGATACAAATAAAGAAATAGGAACAATTAAAGTGGGAAAATCTGCCTGGTACATTGATATAGATCAAGTAAAAAATATGGCATATGTTACAAGAAGAGAGGATAATGCGGTAGCGGTCATAGACACTAAGACAGATAAAGTAATTGCTGATATCAAGGTTGGCAAAGGCCCGATCGGCATAGTTGTCGATTCTGACAATAACAGAGCGTATGTTGCAAATCACGAAGACGTTTCGGTTTCTATCATAGATACTGCAAAAAACGAGGTCGTTGGCACCATTAAACTGTCACCAGCTACTGATAGCGCTTATTCAGGATCACCCTGGGGAATAGCGATTTATTAAATTAAGTTATCCGTGGTCTGTGATTTTTTCATAGACCACGGATAATCGTTTTTCACTCTTTTATCTGCATATACAAAAAAGTTCCTACCGAACAAAACACCAATGGACTAATCCATGGCGCAAGCCATGGTTGAAGAATGCCGGTATTTCCGAAAGAGATACTAACCGAATAAAGAAGCCAGTATAATACACTTACGATAACTCCCAGGCCAGCCGCCCTGATGCCTCCACCCCATTTTGTATTTAATGCAAGTGCTAACCCAAAAAGAATCATGACAAAATTTATGGAAGGGTAAGCGAGTTTCTCGTAAAGCCTTACGCTATATTTAAGATTTTTAAAACCCGCCTTTTCAAGCCTCGAATAATAGGTATAAAGTTCCATGAAATTCATCTCTTTTGGTTTTTTAATATCTTCCATGAATATTTTCGGTTCTTCTAAAGCAGTAGACATCATGTTCTTGTATTTATTGGTTGTATTATTCTTGAAATCAAATACCGTTACGTTTTTTAAATTCCATGCCCCGTTAATCCATTCAGCCTCATCAGCCTCGGTCCTCTTCTCCAGCCCAAAAAATTCATTGAAGTTGAATATGCTTGTATTTAATATCCTGTTTCTGTCCTCAACAAAACCCTGTATACGAATTAAACTGCCATCCAGACCTTTTATCCAGAGAGATTCTTTCCCCTGGATAATGCGGAGAGGCTGCTTAAGTATCTCTACCTTTCTTAGCAATGTTGCGCGCCTTGTTGCTGCAGGCACAACAGTTTCACCCAGGATCAATGCCAGCAAACTGATAACAATGCCCAGAATCAGAAAACATGAAAAAAGCTTTTTCGTGCTGCTTCCCGAAGCCTTGATAATAATTATTTCCTTCCATTTAGACGCTATTCCAATAGTAATGAGAATAGAAAACAGCGAGGCAAACGGCAAGGCATATAACATTACACGGGGTATCTGCAAAAGGAGGTATTTAGCTGTCAATCCAAGCGTAGCTCTGTTGCTGTAGAATTCAGAAGCCTTGTCAAAAAATTCAACGACAACCGCAATGGCCGAAAAGCTCACAATCAGTATTGTGAAATATTTAAAAAACTCTTTAATAAAATATCGCCTAAGGACTTTCATGGCAAATACCCTTAAAACATCTTGAGTGGTCTGTCTTTATATGCAAAATAAAAAAATATGCAGGCTACGATTCCAAAAAACATGTTCGGTATCCAGACGCCCAGAAATGAAGACAGCTTCCCTGATTCAGCAAGCCCTTCTCCCATAATCAGAAGAATGTAATATAAAATGAGAATCGCAAGACTGAAAGAGAATCCGCCGAGACGACCTATTTTACCAACCTTACTCGATAATGCAGGGCCGAGAATTCCAAATATCAGACACGCAAAAGGCATAGCAAACCTCCTGTTTAATTCAATCTCCCAGGAGACCTTCCCTTTCCGGCCATTCCACAGATCAGTAGTTTTGATTTCTTCAGGTTTAATTTCCTTAATAGACTCTACTCCGGATGTTAGTATGAAATCATATTCAGAAAAAGAAATTTCGGATGAACTCTCTCCTTTAAATGAATGAATCAGACCATTTTTCATGCTGAGATTTATTAAACCCTCCGCAGGGTTCGAACTTACTTTGCCTTTTTCCGCAACAATAACAAGAGGGGAATCCACCGGACTATCTGTTTTACTGTAAATAAAAATACCCCTGAATTCATCACTTGCAACAATATCCTTGATAAAAATCACCGTCCCCTTAAATACATCAGAAAATGTACCTGCTTCAAGTGTCATGGACGCTTTTTTTACTATTGTTTCATGCAGGGTATGCTTAAATGAATACATGCTTCGCGGCAACAGATAAAGGCTTATAACAAGAAGAAAAGAAAAACATATAAAGGAGAGCATGATTGCGGCTTTAGATATTCCGAAGAAGCTGAATCCGCTTGCCTTCAGGACGACCGTCTCACTATCTGTGGCCATTCTTCCATAAGTGAGGAAACTGGTTATGAGGATCGCCATAGGAACAGAAAGAAGCAGGATTGATGGCTGTAAGTACAGGAATAATTTGACAATATCGCCAAAATCCGCACCTTTGCCCATAAAAAGCCTGGTCAACCTCACAAACTTCTCCATGAACAATATCACTGACAGAGAAAAGATGATTACAGCCAGGTTTTTTAACAGTTCCTTAAATATTGTCCTGCTAATTAACATACCAATTGATTTTGAATCAATGCATATTTCCTCTCGATACTCTGCCTTATTATAGAATAGGCAGGTACTTTTCTAATTCGTACGGATGAACTTGTGTCCTGTATTCATTCCATTCTATTTTCTTGTTCATGATGAAATTGTTGAATATATGCTCTCCGAGTGCCTTTTTAACAACATCACTCTGTTCAGCTTTTTCGATCGCCTGTATAAGATTCCCTGGTAAGGACCCAATACCAAGCTCTTCTCTTTCTTCAACACTCAGTTCGTATATATCTTTTTCAACAGGCTCAGGAAGCTCATATCCCTTTTCAATGCCTTCAAGTCCTGCAGCCAGCATTACCGAAAAAGCAAGATAAGGATTACATGCAGGGTCAGGAGAGCGCAGCTCTATTCTTGTGGCCTTCTCTTTACCCGGCTTATATAATGGCACCCTCACGAGTGCTGACCGGTTTCTTCTGGCCCATGCTACATAAACCGGGGCTTCATAGCCGGGAACAAGTCTCTTATATGAATTGACCCACTGGTTCGCAAAAGCAGTAATTTCAGGGGCATGCTTTAAAATGCCGGCAATATATTTTTTTGCTATATCAGAAAGATAATACTGATCGTTGGCATCATGAAAAACGTTCTTATTGCCTTTGAAAAGTGATTGATGTGTGTGCATCCCGTTACCGTTTTGCCCGAAGATTGGTTTTGGCATAAATGTGGCATAGCAGCCATACTGTGACGCAATTTCCTTAACCACAATTCTGTAAGTCATAACATTGTCAGCCATTTGCAGAGCCTCTGAATATTGCAGATCAATCTCATGCTGTGACGGTGCAACTTCGTGATGGGAATACTCGACTTTTATTCCCATCTCTTCGAGAGTGAGCACAGTTTCTCTTCTCAGATCACTGGCAGCATCAAGAGTAGTCAAGTCAAAATATCCCCCTTCGTCCAGCACTTTCGTCCCATGTGAATCTTCAAAATAAAAGAATTCAAGTTCAGGTCCCAGATAAAACGTGTAGCCATGTTCCTTTAATCTTTCCAGATTTCTCTTTAATGCATACCTCGGGTCTCCCTCGTATGGAGTCCCGTCAGGATTCATGATATCGCAAAACATTCTTCCCACTGCCTTTTCTTTTGGCCGCCATGGTATGAGTTGAAATGTCGAAGGATCAGGCTTGGCGATCATATCGCTTTCATCAATTCTTGCATATCCTTTAATAGATGATCCGTCAAATCCCATTCCCTCATCAAATGCTGTGTCAAGTTCTTCGCTCGTTATAGCAAAGCTCTTCAACTGCCCCAGTATGTCCGTAAACCATAATCTGATAAATTTGACATTACATTCCTTCACCATATCCATCACATCTTTTTTTGTCCTGGCTGGCTGTGAAATCATTTTCTCCTCCTGTTAAAAATTGAATTTTAAAAAACTTTTTTCCCAATAATAATTCTGTTCGAATCAAATAACACACAACCCATGGTGCATGATACAGCCTGTATGTCTCCTGGTCAAACTATGCTATGATAATCCTGTGATCTGCAGCACATTCTTCCTCAGTTTTTTTAGATGCTCAAACAACTCTTTCACATCAGTATATCCCATAAACTTAGCTGCCAGTTCATCAAGGCCGGAACCTGACATAATTACCTCTTCTTCATTCAACCTCAGGAAAGTCTGAAGCTTTCTGTAATATTCATATGAATTATACATTACATCCCTGTCAGCAGCTGATAAAATATCTTTTTTTGCCATACGGTTAATTGCAAGCAGGACATTTTGAACTAATATTTCCGGACATGCGCGCGCATGGTGAAGTTGAAGGAACTGAATGAAAAATTCGATCTCTTCGATGCCGCCCGGCCCGAGTTTAATGTCTACCCCCTTTGACTCATTTGAAAGCTCTCTCACTATCCTTTCTCTCATCTCCCTGATATTACCCTTCTTGATAAGATTTCCTCTCTGTAATATCACATCTTTTGCCATATTTATGAAGGACCTTGCGAGGTTTTCGTCTCCACCGACCGGCCTCGCTTTCAGAAGGGCCTGAATCTCCCAATCCTGTGCCTTGGCAAGGTAATAATTCCTGTATCCGTCCAGATCATTGACAAGTATCCCTTTAGACCCGTCCGGTCTCAGTCTCGTGTCAACACTATAAAGCTGTCCCATATCAGTATATGCCGTAAGCACCTTTAATACTTTTTCGGCCAGAATCATGGCATCGGGCGCTTCCGAGACAAAGATAATATCAATATCCGAGCCGAATGTCATCTCCCTCCCTCCCAATTTGCCAAGGGCTATCACTGACAACCGTGCACTCCCCGCCCTGTCAACTGCCGCCCGAATAATAGCCTCTGCAAGATGTGAAAGCCCGCGAAAGAGATCTTCAACAGTTAATATGTTCAAAAGGAACAATATCCCTATACGAATCTCTTCAAATCGCCGGAACTCCGCAAGGACCGCTTCGAAATTCTCAACCCCGTCCAGAGCCCGACCAAGCCTCTTTTCAATCTCTTTAAGAGTCTTCAGGATGCTCCATTCTTCGATTAAAATATCAAGATAGTGCTGGTCACTGAGAAAGATCCTTGTAAGGTACGGGCTAAGGGAGAAAAGCTTTATAATCCCTGTCATTAATTCAGTCTGTGTCTTAAGAGCAGACATATGCGCCGGTTTTACGCCATATGTTGTAAGAAGTTTTTCGAGTCCTGCTATTGCCCTGTCAGGGCTTTCGGCCATTAATGCGTTCTCAAGAAGCTGCGGCATCACTTCCCTGGTAACTTTTCGTTCATGAACGGTCTTAAAGGCAGCTATATGCTCTCTTATACTCTTCATGTCAGTGAGGCATTTATCCGGATGTTTTACTCTTCTGAATGAGAGGTAACCGCTGAGTTCCCTGTCATTCAACTTGCCCTCCAGAAGATTCAATGTCTCGGCATGAAGATCCTCCTGGCTCCCGAGGAGAGAGTTATACATGTTTTTTATCCGCATCCTTTTAAGCCGCAGGTCTATCATAAAATCATTATCAGACTTAAACCCCATCTTTAATGCAAGGGACTCCTTCTCTTCCGTAGTGTGCGGCAGAGTATGCGTCTGTAAATCTTCGCTCATCTGCAGATAGTGTTCAACCCGCCTCAGATACAGATAATTATGCCATAGAGCAGTCAGGTCCTCTGCAGGAACCATGTTCATCCATTTAAGAGCCTGTATGGCATTAAGTATCCTGTAAGACTTTAACGAACTGTTTTCGCCGGCATAAAGTAATTGGAAAGTCTGAATAAAAAACTCCGCCTCCCTGATCCCGCCGTATCCGCGTTTTATATCATTATTGGTAAATGTCGAATCGATTTTTCTTTTGAGACCCTTAATCTCCTCCAGCTCTGCATAATCAATTGTTCTTCGCCACACAAACGGTTCGATTTTCTTCATGAATCTTTTCCCGAGTTTAACGTCTCCGGCTACCGGGCGTGCCCTTATAAGCGCCATTCTTTCCCAGGTCCTGCCCCATGACTCATAGTAAGTCAAATATGCATTGAGCGGCAATGCTATGACTCCTTTTTGTCCCTGCGGCCTCAACCTTAAGTCAACCCGATAGGCAATTCCCTCTTCAGTTTGAGTTGAAAGCAGTTTGCCAAGAAATTCAACAACCTTGCAATAAAATTCATGAACGCTGATTCTGTTAAACATGATGCCGGCAGGATTCATAATCCCGGGGGTTTCCCCGTCATCACTTGCATAAACAGCTATAAGGTCAACATCAGAGCTGTAGTTAAGCTCCTCACCCCCTAATTTCCCAAGAGCGATCAGTGCAATATTATTCTCAACCGGCAACCCGTACCTCTCACCGTTGAATTTAATAGACCATTTTAGCGCCATTGAAATAATAACTTCAGCGAGAACGCTCAGCTCATCCATCGATGACATGATATCGGTCTCACCTGTAATATCGCGAATCGTGATCCTGAGAAGATAACGTTTTTTGAACAGTCTTAACGCTTTCATCATACTGCCGGCATCAACTTTCTCTTTTGAGAAGCTATCCGGTGACATAGCCGCCTGCCTCTGACCCGTCCTGTCCTCACCCGCCCCAAGTTCTCTTTTGACCCGCTCCACAAGAAGACGCCTCGAAATGCCCTTTTTTCTTTCTTTGACAGCAGAATAAAGCTCATCCGGATTAGCAATACAGTAATTGGCAAGGAACTGGCTTACCGCAAAAAGTCTGGATACTGTTGACAAATGAATCGCAAGCTTTTTGAAATCCGGATTGCGCTCAACGAATCTCTGGAGGTTTCTCTCAGCCCTTATGGGGTCGCACGTATTAGCGGCATCTTCAGAAATTTTACGGGATATTTCCTTATCTACAACCATAGAGTCACCATGGAATAACTGAGAACTTATAGTTAGATCTCAGTTTCAACTTTTCACAGACCACTGAAAACAGTCTGCATTTTCTGCTAATATACTTTTTAAAGCTGCTTTATAGAATAATCCAAAGAGGAGGAAAATTTCATGAAGATGGTTGCAGCCATTATTAAACATTTTAAACTCGATGATGTAAAAAAGGCGCTCACAGACATTGGTGTGCAGGGCATGACCGTAACCGAGGTCAAAGGCTTTGGCAGGCAGAAGGGGCATATGGAAATCTACAGGGGCGTTGAGTATGAGGTTCAGTTCCTTCCGAAGATCAAGATCGAGGTTGCAGTTCCTGATGACCAACTTGATGTTGTAATTAGTGCGATTCAGGAAAACGCAAAGACCGGTGAAATCGGTGACGGGAAGATATTTCTATATGACCTGGCAGACATCATCCGTATCAGGACAGGTGAAAGAGGAGAAGGGGCAATATAGTGTTTTATGCCTGCAAAGACCCTGATTGAATCAATTAACCAGGGCCTCTTTGGGTCTGTTACAGATTTTTCTATATATCATAATACATGAAGAACTCGTAGGGGTGAGGTCTCAGCCTTAGTGCGTTAACTTCGTTCTCCTTCTTGTAAGCTATCCATACACTGATTGCATCCTCTGTGAAAACATTTCCTTTAACCAGGAAATCATGGTCATTTTCGAGGGCATCAAGCGCTTCATCCAGGGCACCGGGCATTTGTGGTATATTGGCAAGTTCCTCCGGTGGTAGTTCATATAAGTCCTTGTCCATCGCCTCGCCGGGGTCTATCTTGTTTTCGATGCCGTCAAGGCCCGCCATCAGCATGCATGCAAAGGCAAGGTAGGGATTGCATGATGGATCAGGAAACCTGACTTCAACCCTCTTTGCCTTGGGAGAAGGAGAGTACATGGGGATCCTGACCGACGCAGACCTGTTTCTGGCAGAGTAGGCAAGGTTCACCGGAGCTTCAAACCCCGGGACGAGTCTCTTGTAAGAATTGGTAGTAGGATTCGTCAAAGCGGCAATAGCTCTGGCATGCTTGAGAATTCCTCCTATGTAATGAAGCGCCATGTCGCTTATCCCCGCATAGCCGTTTCCGGCAAAGAGAGGCTTGCCGTCCTTCCATATACTCTGATGTACATGCATTCCACTGCCGTTATCTCCAAAGAGGGGCTTTGGCATAAAGGTGGCTGTCCTCCCATGGGCACGGGCCACGTTTTTGACTATGTATTTAAAAAGCATCAGCTTGTCAGCCTGCTCGACAAGCGGCGCAAATCTCATATCGATCTCACCCTGTCCGGCTGTCGCGACTTCATGATGCTGCGCCTCGATATGTATTCCGCACTTCTGCATGATGGTGACCATCTCTGTCCTCATATCCTCAAACGTGTCAACAGGCGACACAGGGAAATAACCTTCCTTGTGTCTCGGTTTGTGTCCGAGGTTAGGCCCTTCGTCACTACCCGAGTTCCAGATGCCTTCTTCAGAGTCAATAAAGTAGAAACCGCTGTTTGCGGTCTGGTCAAACCTGATATCATCAAATATAAAGAATTCGGCTTCAGGCCCGAAATACGCTGTATCACCCACTCCGGTTGATTTCATATACTGAACAGCTTTCTGTGCAATGTACCTCGGATCTCTCGAATACGGCTCCTTTGTAATAGGGTCTACTATGTTGCAGACAAGACTGAGCGTAGAGTACTTTCTGAATGGATCAATAATGGCGCTGGACGGATCAGGGATAATAAGCATGTCAGAGGCATTGATGGCTTTCCATCCCCTGATGGAAGAACCGTCAAATCCTAATCCTTCTTCAAATGTCGCCTCTTCAAGCTCGCTGACCGGAACCGAAAAGTTCTGCCAGATACCGGGAAAATCGATGAACTTAAAGTCCACCATTATGACATTGTTTTCCTGGGCAAAGGTCAATACGTCTTTGGGTGTCATGATGCTGCCTCCTTTAAAACTGTTATAAGTTGATAGTTATTGGCTGATAACAAATCAGGACTGATAATCTTACAATAAATATAAAATTTTGTTAAGAAAAAAATGTTTTATAAAAATTTATGGCCCGCATGCGATATTCAGGGTATATTTTGTGCGTATGATCCATCATCTTATCAATGTCTGCAGACTGGTCATCTTTAAACCACTCTTTAATCATCCCGGGTGTAACCTCGATATGAAACTGCAGGGCATACACATTACTTTTGTACCGGAAGGCCTGATTCTTATAATCATCTGATGTAGATATCCTTACCGCTTTATCAGGCAGATCAAAGGTATCACCATGCCATTGAAAGACCTCGGCATACTGTTCGTTATCTACAGCAATGGTTGAAATAACACT
Source organism: uncultured Nitrospiraceae bacterium (assembly GCA_964626925.1). GTDB lineage: Bacteria > Nitrospirota > Thermodesulfovibrionia > UBA6902 > UBA6902 > CAZVHL01. The sequence continues at coordinate 2,567 of CAZVHL010000032.1, read as the reverse complement.
ATCATCCATCCCTTCACCCGTTATTTCAACCCTTCCCCAGCCTATTTCCTTTATCTCACCCGGATACACATCGGCGCCAAGTGCGTGAGCGATCATCTGGGCGCCAAGACATATACCTAGCACCGCTTTTCCGTTTTTGATGCATGACCTTATCATGGCCACCTCATAACTAAGGAAGGCGTGTTCGTCCATTTCATAGACAGACATGGGCCCGCCCATTACTACGAGATGAGAGTATGGGCGCAGATCCGGTATCTCTGCCCTGCAATCATAAAGCTCCAAGATTTCATAATCCTTCCCATGTTCCTTCAGGAAATCCTCAATAGTGCCCGGTCCTTCGACGGCTATATTTTTTACAATTAATACCGGCATAGTTTCTTAAGGTAAAAAGCAAAAATGGTTTTTCTCAGTGCCTTTGTCCCTGTCTTTAAAGTATATATCCCTGCTCGCCGTGGCTGTATACGTCGAGACCTTCGACTTCACACTCTTTACAGACCCGCAACGCTGTGACAGCGCTTACAGCTTTAAGAATAACATAGGTCATAACAGCTGTATAGGCAACGGTTGCGGCCACGCCCGTAAACTGTATCAAAAGCTGTTCCGGTATACTGCTTATACCTTCTGCAAAACCCTGCCCGCTGAATACCCCCAGCCCTGTTGACGCAAAGACACCGGCAAGCAGTGTACCTGTAATGCCGCCAACCCCGTGAACAGGGAAGACATCAAGCGAATCATCGATCTTCAGAACTCTCTTCATGAACAGAACAGCATTAAAGCATAGAACACCGGCTATCGTTCCTATGACAAGAGCGCCGGCCGGTCCTACGAATCCTGAAGCCGGGGTGATAGTACCGAGCCCGGCTACCATGCCCGTGACCGTGCCGAGCGCGGTGGGCTTGCCGAACTTTCTCCACTCAAAGAACATCCATGTCATTGCGCCCGCTGACGCAGAGATGTGTGTTGCCAGCAAAGCCATTGCAGCATCGCCGTTTGCAGCAAGCGCACTCCCGCCATTGAAACCAAGCCAGCCTATCCATAGCATTGCGGCACCTGCAACAGTCATCGTCATGTTGTGCGGCGGCAATGCGGATGTCGGAAAACCGTCACGGCGGCCTATTACCAGTGCAGCCACAAGTGAAGCTACACCAGCAGTAATGTGAACGACCGTGCCGCCGGCAAAATCGAGCAGTCCCATTTTCTGCAGCCAACCTCCGCCCCAGACCCAGTGGGCTATGGGACAATATACGACAATAAGCCAGATTGCGGAAAAGAGCAGCATGGATGAAAACTTCATCCTTTCAGCAAATCCACCGATAATAAGAGCCGGTGTAATGATAGCAAATGTCATCTGGAAAGCAGCGAAGAGCGATTCCGGTATGCTGCCGCTCATGGTCTCTTCCATAACGCCTGCAAAAAAGAATTTTGAAAGCCCGCCCGCAAAGGCATTGCCTTCTGAGAAGGCTATACTGTACCCTGCAACGAGCCAGAGAATCGAGACTATGCCGGTGATTGCAAAACACTGCAGCAATACTGAAAGCACATTTTTGGTGCGTACCAGTCCCCCGTAAAACAGGGCCAGTCCGGGAAGGGTCATAAACAGTACAAGCGCGGTGGAAGTCAGAATCCATGCAGTGTCACCTGTATCCAGATTTGATGCATTCCCTGCAAAGGCAGGTCCATTTAAAAAGAGCAGAGATATTATAAATAAAACAGCCTTAAATCCAATTTTCTTACTTTTAAATCCTGATTTTTGATTTTTCATTATATTATCTCCTCTCTATTTTGTTTGAGCACAAAGATCCACAGACATTAAATATCGAGGTTACAGATATCAAGAAACGTACCAGTTTAAAATGCTTATATTCCAATGGATTAGGGATTAGAATATGCTACATAATTGTATTGCTTACAATTTTGTATGACATATAGCATTCTTATATTAATACAATGAAGCCCTCTGTACTGAGAGATTCTTCATAATTTCTTCAAACAAAATTTCTACTCTTAATATATGGAAGGAGCCAGTACAATGAAGAACAGATTGAAGCTGACAGCATATAAAAAATATATAGTTGACCAGGTGCTAAAAGCAGAACTGGAGGAAGATCTGTTGCTCCTGGCAAATCGGTTGGTAAAAGCAAAAGAGGAATCCGGCATGGACATGTTCTGGAATGAAGGCGAAGAAAAGTTTATGCGGACCTACATAAAATATTTGGAAGAGACCGCAAAGTGTTAAGAGCGTAAGATTGTCTCGATGAAATGAAATCACCGTGTGAAGGGTAGAGTTATAACCGGCTCTACCCTTTGTTTTTTTGCCATTTAATTTAAAATCTTTTAATATATTACATACCACAATTTCCAATAAATCCACTTAATTTAACTCTTTGAAGATTTACTGTTTAAAGAAACGAGGTAATTCATGATTAAAGTCGGCATAATCGGAGGGTCAGGGCTTGATGATCCTGATATTTTGAAAGATGTAAAAGAAATACCTGTAGAAACTCCATATGGTAATCCTACTTCTGCTCTTACGTGCGGGTCGATCGAGGGCGTTGAGACAGCAATTA
>CAZVHL010000031.1:0-14656 GCA_964626925.1 uncultured Nitrospiraceae bacterium | reverse complement strand
CAGATAGAAACTGGCGCCGCGACTTATAAGATGGAAGATCGCCACTGCTCCACCAGCCATACCATTCCAAAAGATTTGAATACGGATTAGGATTTTCAAAGCCGAGAACCTGAAGTTCAGTATCAACCTGTTGATAGACAGCTTGATACTCAGCGTTTATTTCGTCAATTAATATTTTCCCTGTCGAAACCGCAACCATAAGATATTCAGTTTTCTCAATACTTTTAATAAGTTCCTCAATAGTCATACATATTCTGATTTTACTCAACTTAGATGTGGTTTATTCTTTAGTCTTTTCAATCTCATAGCTTTCAATCCTGCCCTTCTCGCCATCTGCAAAAGTTCCAATGATTTCATTGCCGATTGAGGCTTCTGTACAGCCGGAACCGGTCTCACACTTAAATGTTCTTACTGATTCACTGCCATTGTAGTACTTTTCTTTCAGAATAACTGTTATTTTTCTCAGATCCTTACCTAAATGGTTCAAGTGAAATGTTTCCTTATTTTTTCTTTTTTTTGTCTTTTTTTGTTTTTGCCTGTTTTGCGGATTTTGCCTTATCCTTCTTGCCGCCTTTATCTCCCATATCTTCTCCACCTCCTTTTTCAGGAAATTGAACGCATTAAACACATTATAACTTCGCTATTGAGTATATTCTAAGTAAAGATAACAGAAAGTGCACCTCATAAACTACTATAACCAGCAAGACTGCCGGACTCACCTCTGATTTTGTCCTTTTTGTAACCATTTATTTAAAAATTAAAACCTTGCAGTAGCTCTGATTTTCTTGCTATTATTTAATCAATTATAAAAAACAATTTCTTATGATCAAGAAGGGCCTTTGAATATCGAACAAGGAATAATGAATATCGAAGGAAGGTACTCTCTCATAAAACTTCATCATCCGAAATTACTTGTTCGGTGTTCTGCGGTTCAAGTGAATCTTAGGGACTTTAAGCCCTTTATTCCAACCCACTGACTTTAACGGTGGTTGTTGAGTTTATATAAATTTATGCGTATTGCAATGCTTTCACCCATTGCGTGGCGAACACCGCCGCGCCATTACGGCCCATGGGAAAGTGTGGTCTCCCTCTTGACGGAGGGGTTGGTCACCAAAGGGGTGGACGTCACTCTTTTTGCCACCGCCGATTCCATGACTAAGGGGTTGTTGCACGCTGTATGTAAGTCCGGCTATGAGGAAGACAGTAAAATAGAGCCGAAAGTCTGGGAGTGCCTGCATATATCCGAACTGTTTGAACGGGCCGATGAATACGACCTGATTCACAACCACTTTGATTTCACCCCGTTAGCATACAGCAGATTGGTGACCACCCCGGTGCTCACCACAATTCACGGCTTTTCATCCCCCCGGATCCTGCCCGTTTATGAAAAATACAATGGCAGGGCCTTTTATGTGGCGATCAGTGAGGCCGACCGTTCGCCAAAGCTCAATTACATGGCAACCATCCACCATGGCATCGACCTCAACGATTTTACGTTCGAGCCGGACCCGGAGGAGTACCTGCTTTTTTTCGGCCGTATTCATCCCGACAAAGGGGCCAAAGAGGCCATTGCGATTGCCGGGGCTGCAGGCAGGAAGTTGATTATGGCCGGTATCATTCAGGATGAAAGTTACTATGAATTTGAAGTCGAACCTCATCTCGGCGGGGATGTTGAATATGTCGGCAGTGTCGGACCGGAGCAGAGGAGTACATTGCTTGGCAAAGCGTATGCCTTATTGCACTCTATCAATTTTAATGAACCTTTTGGTCTTTCAGTTATTGAGGCAATGTCGTGTGGTACGCCCGTGATTGCCTTTAACCGGGGCAGCATGCCTGAGTTGGTCCGCCCCGGGCTGAACGGCTTTCTGGTTTCGAATGTAGAGGAAGCGGTCGAAGCCGTTAAGGAAATACCCCGGATAGATAGAGTTGCCTGCCGTAAGTTTGTGGAGGGGAATTTTTCCACGGCGCGGATGGTGAATGATTACATCAAGGTTTATGAGCAGATCATTGCCCGGACAAAACGTGAAGATCACCGGCCGTGGGGATACTACACAGTTCTTGCGGATGAACCGGACCATAAGATTAAACGAATTCACGTCTATACCGGCAAACGCCTGAGCCTGCAGAAGCACCGGCGCCGTGCAGAGCGCTGGACCATGGTTTACGGTGAGGGGGTCGTTACCCTGGACGGGAAGGAAATTCGGCTAAAAAAAGGTGAATCCCTCGATATCCCCAGGGGAGCGGTCCATCGCATGGAGAATCGGACAAACGAGAACATGGCCTTTGTCGAGGTGCAGTTGGGAGATTATTTTGGAGAAGATGATATTATCAGGCTTGAAGATGACTTTGGACGGACATAGGAGAGGTGATTATGCAAGATTCTGTAGTGAAGAGGTATAACAAAAATCCGATTTTGACTAAACATGATGTCCCCTATCCGGTAGAAACAGTTCACAATGCCGGTGTGGTCAAGCATGACGGCAAATATATAATGCTTTTCCGCTCCCACCGTAGAAACGGCCGGTCTATTATAGGTATGGCGGAGAGCAATGACGGTTTCTCCTTCACAGTCTGCCCGGAACCTTTTCTCTCGCCGTCCACGGAGGGGGTGTTTGGCGAATACGAAGAATTCGGGGTGGAAGACCTGCGTATCTCTGCCCTGGAGGGCGAGTATCTACTGACTTACAGCGCCTACTCAAGACACGGGGTGCGGATTGCCCTGGCGCGGACCAGGGATTTTAAGCGGGTCGAGCGTATCGCTTTAATATCCCAACCGGACATGCGGAACGTAGTAATATTCCCTCAAAAATTCAACGGGAGATATGCACGTCTTGACCGGCCCCATTCCGAGATATCCCCCTGGTCCATACATATCTCTTATTCTCCCGACCTGGTCCATTGGGGAGACTCTAGGGTCGTCATGAAGCCGGTGACCTATCACTGGGACCAGTTGAAGATCGGCCCGGGCGCCACGCCGTTTATGACGGAAGAAGGATGGCTCCATATATACCACGGGGTCTTTCAGACCATGGCCGGGGCCATATACCGGCTCGGCGCTGCATTGCATGACCGGGATGATCCAGCCCGGATTATCGGGGTCTCGGATGAGTGGCTCCTGCAACCAGAAGACCCCTGGGAGACCACCGGATATGTGCCCAACGTGGTGTTTACCTGCGGCGCTGTCCCGGAAGACGACGGCACTGTGAAGATTTACTGGGGAGGCGCAGACACGGTCATGTGTGCGGGGTCTGCCCGAATCATGGATCTTGTGGAGATGTGTCTTAACAACCCGAGGCCGCCTTATTAGCAAGCGGACCGGTGAGCGCGGCATGAACAGCTCATATTAAAGGAAAACCAGATGAATTCAGCACCTTTAAAGGTAGAAAGAAAAAAGAAAATATTTTCATCGGACTCCTTCCGGGTGATTACCAAATTTTATCTCCCGGGCAGCGAAGAGCAAATCAGGCATATCATTGCTCGTATTCTCGGGCTTTCGAAAGAAGAAGTCCACCAGAACCTGAAACATGTCATGGTCGATTTTGCCAAGCGCCATAAGGAGATCCAGCAGGTATTTAAAAGAAATTTCACAAAGATCAAAGAGTGCCTTCCCGAAGGTCTTGACCTTTCAGAAGAGAGGACCTGTCTGCTCGGGGCTTTTTTTACTCATGAGTATTCGATCCAGGCGGCCGCTTTTTTTAACCCTTCTATCGTTATGCATCCGGACCAGAGTGGTCTTAGCGAAAAATGCCTGCGTGTTATCTTTAGTTTCCGCTCCACCGGAGAAGGGCACATATCCTCTATTGAATTCAGAAGCGGCGTTATTGATGAAAAAAATGACATCATTTTTGACAAGGTCAGCCGGTTTGTGGAAACTCCTGAGATAATTAAAAATTTGACGTATGACAAATATGTTTTTAAATTGAAACTGATGGATATGAAATCCATGAATAATGTTTCCACGGAAATATTGCAGGATCTGCCCGCCAGGTTCTCTTTCTTCGAACTGCAAGCCGCTGTCCGGAAGAAGACCCATTCTTGGTATGAAGAGTCAGCCACTTTACTTCATGAGACGACAGAGAAAATGCTCTGGCTGGCGAGATCCAATTACCAGTTAAAGTTCAGAACCGACCAGAGGATATCGGAGAGGATTATTTTTCCCGTGTCGGAAAACGAAAGCAGGGGGATAGAGGATGCCAGGTTCGTGCGGTTTTGCGATACGAACGGGGAGGCCACATATTACGCGACCTACACCGCTTACAATGGTTTCGATATCCTGCCGATGCTGCTTGAAACAAGGGATTTTGTTAACTTTAAAATCAATACCCTCAACGGCGAGGCAGTGCAGAATAAAGGGATGGCCCTTTTTCCAAGAAAAATTAACGGGAAATACATGATGATCTCCCGTCAGGACGGGGAAAACATATTCATCATGTCTTCGGACAATATCCATTTTTGGCAAGATGCTAAAATCCTGCAGGGGCCGAAGTATCCGTGGGAGTTCATCCAGATCGGCAACTGTGGCTCTCCCATTGAAACCGGGGCCGGCTGGATCCTGCTGACCCACGGGGTCGGAGCGATGAGAAAATATTGTATCGGCGCCTATCTGCTGGATCTGCAAAACCCAACAAAGATTATAGGCCGTCTTGCGGAGCCGCTACTCAGCCCTACGGAAGAAGAACGTGAAGGTTATGTTCCGAATGTTTTGTACACCTGCGGCGCCATAATTCATAACGATGAATTGATCATACCCTACGCCATGTCTGATACGTCATCCGGTATTGCGGTTGTTTCGGTGCAGGATTTGCTTGCCAGGCTGTCGGCTTACCGGCCCGTTGCATAACAATAAAATAAAAATAAAGGATGCCAATGAAAAATATTAAGATAGCGGTTATCGGCAATTACCTGCCCAGGCAGTGCGGCATTGCCACCTTCACGACCGACCTGTGTGACTCGCTCACCGGGCTGCTGAAGAAGAGCGGTGAACGTCTTACTGTCGTGGCCATGGATGACATTGAAAAAGGCTATTCTTATCCGGACCGGGTCGGGTTCCAGGTAAGGGCAAACGTCCAGTCTGATTATATCCATGCCGCTGAATTTTTAAATCTCTATAAGTTCAATGCCGCGATTCTCCAGCACGAATTCGGCATATTCGGGGGAGAGGACGGGTCCCACATCTTCCATCTGATAAAAAATCTGCGTATGCCGGTGATTGCTACGCTGCATACGGTTCTCAAAGAACCCTCAGACGGGCAGCGAGTCGTTATTCAGGAGTTGGCAAAACATACCGATGCCTTGATTGTCATGGCCCATAAGGCCCGGACGCTGCTGAACGATTCATATGGCATTGAAGACCCGAAAATCATCTTTATTCCCCACGGCATGCCTGACGTGCCCTTTGTCAAGTCCGGTTCAGGCTCATTCAGGACCCAGCTTGGTATGAGCGGCAGGAAGATTATACTGACCTTCGGCCTGCTGAGCCCCGGCAAAGGGATTGAGGTCATGCTAAATGCCATGCCGGGGATTATAGAGCGTCATCCTGATGCTGCCTATATTGTCCTGGGCAAGACACACCCTCACATTATAAAAGATACGGGAGATTCATACCGGCAGAGGCTGTATCAATTAGTCAGCCGTCTCGGCATTGATGATCATGTGCTCTTTCACAAACATTTTGTCGATCTGGAAACCTTGACTCAATATCTGACCAGCGCTGATCTATATGTCTCCCCTTATCTCAGGGAAGAACAGATCGTCTCCGGAACATTGTCTTATGCCGTGGGCATGGGTATGGCTGTGATTTCCACCCCCTACTGGCACGCCCAGGAGTTGCTGGCGGAGGGCAGAGGATGTCTGGTCCCTTTCAATGATCCGGTAGTTTTGGCTGAAAAGATCAATCATCTTCTGGACCACGAGGAAGAACGTAATGAAATCCGGAAGAAAGCTTATCAGTTCGGTCGTTCAATGGTTTGGAAAACAGTGGGCTCGAAGTACATCAATCTGGTCGGTGAGATTTTAGAACGAACAACTGACCGGCTGATACCACAGTATACAGAAAGGCCTGATGCCAGGATTCTGGGCGGCCTGCCGGAGATCAACCTCCAGCATATGCGCATCATGACCGATGGTACGGGGATCCTCCAGCACGCGAAACATTCCATCCCGGACCGCACGCACGGCTACTGTGTAGATGATAATGCCAGGGCGCTCATTGTCGCCGCCATGTACTATTCTCTCCGCAAGGACAAGGATGTCATTCCTCTGATTCAGACCTATCTCTCCTTTTTGCACCACTCTTTCAATCCTGAAAATGGGCGTTTCAGAAATTTCATGTCCTATGACCGGCAATGGCTCGAAGAGATCGGCAGTGATGATTCCCACGGGCGCTCCATCTGGGGTCTGGGTGTTGCCATCAAATATGCCCCCCATGATTCGATCAGGAACATGGCAGTACGGCTTTTTCTGGACGGACTTACGGCAGTGGAAAATTTCCAGTCCCCCAGATCATTGGCATTTGTCATTATTGGTTTGCATGCCTATATGGAGGTGTTCGGTGGGGACACCACGGCCCGCCGGTTACGCACTCTGCTCGCGGAAAAACTCTTAGGGCTCTTTCAAAAAGGTGCCGGCACGGACTGGCTGTGGTGTGAAGATACGCTTACCTATGCCAACGCCAAATTGCCCCATGCCTTGATCCTGGCCGGGCAGTGGATACCCAGTCCCGAAATATTTAAAATGGGAATAGATTCCCTCACCTGGCTGCTCGAAAAACAGAACGCGCCGGAAGGTCACCTTTCAGTTATCGGCAATTTGAACTGGCACAGCAGGGACGGAATCACTTCTAACTTTGATCAACAGCCTATAGAGGCAATGTGCCTGATCGGCGCCTGTGCCGCAGCCTTCCGTTCTACCGGAGAGATGAAGTGGCTTGACCAGGGGCATCGTTGTCTCGGCTGGTTTCTGGGCAGTAATGATTTAAACGAACAGGTTTACGACTTTAAGACCGGAGGGTGCTGCGATGGTCTTCAGCCCGCCGGTGTCAACGCAAACCAGGGTGCGGAGTCAACCCTTTCCTGGCTGATCTCTCTCCTCAGCATGTATGAAATCCTGGGGCAGATGGTCAAAAAATAATGAAGATTCTCAATTATATTATTATATTCTCTCTTTATCTGGCTTTGCTGCCAGGGAATCTTTTTGCCATCGATAAAAACCTTCCCTCACCATTAGCCTCTCATTTTAAAAAGCAATATACTGATGACCTGGACGGACTGCTTGATAAACGATATATCAGGGTGCTCTCTACCTTTAACAAAACCAACTTCTATATATCAGGCGACAAACTATTTGGATTTGAATATTCCCTGTTAAAGGATTACGAGAATTTTCTTAACAAAAAATATAAACGGAGAGATTTAAAGGTGGTTCTGGAATTTATACCGGTCTCACGCGACCAGCTTATTCCCGCGCTCATTAACGGATACGGAGATATTTCAGCCGCTGGATTGACTATAACCCCTGAGCGTCTCAAGCAAGTAGATTTTACCGATCCCTATTTATCAGGCATTGATGAAGTTATTGTTGTAAACAAAAACGTGCTGATGATTAAAAGCCTTGAGGATCTGTCCGGGCGTAAAGTATTTGTGCGGCAAAGCAGCAGTTATTATGAAAGTCTTCTCTCCTTAAATAAGAAATTGATTATAAAAAAGCTATCCCCTGTACAGATAGTCAAGGTAGACGAAAATCTGGAAACCGAAGACATTCTTGAACTCGTAAACTCCGGCGCTATCAAAATAACGGTAGCAGACAGCCATATCGCAGAAATATGGTCACGTGTTTTCAACAATATTCATATACTTGAAGACCTCAAAGTTCGGGAAGGGAGCAAGATCGCCTGGATGATCCGGAAAGACAATCCTCTGCTAAAAAACAGCCTGAATAAGTTTATAAGAAAGCACCGAAAGGGGACATTCCTCGGGAATATATATTTCAATCGTTACTACAAAGATACAAAATGGATCAAAAATCCTGTTTCCGATAAGGACCGTCTGAAATTAGAACAATATACTGAATTGTTTAAAAAATATTCAAAGCAATACGGATTTGACTGGATGCTTATTCTGTCCATGGCATTTCAGGAATCCGGGCTGGATAACAATAAAAAAAGTCACGCCGGCGCTGTGGGTATAATGCAGATTAAGCCTGCTACCGCCTCCGACAGAAAGGTCGGCATTAAAGACATTCATCTGCTGGAAAACAACATCCATGCCGGGATCAAGTATCTTGCATTTCTGAGAGATCATTATTTCAGTGATACGGATTTAGAGGAAAAAGATCGTGTCCGGTTTGCCCTTGCAGCATACAATGCGGGCCCTGCCAAGATAAGAAAAATTAGAAGGCTGGCCAAAAAAATGGACATGGACCCGAATAGATGGTTCAGAAATGCAGAGCTTGCCGCACTGAAGTACATTGGACAGGAAACCGTTCGATACGTCAGCAATATCAATAAATATTATTTAATCTTCAGGTTTACTTTTGAGACAGAAAAAGTTCGCAGTTCCGAAAAAAAGAAAGTCATTGATAGATAGTATCACCCATTTAAAGGACACTTGACTCAATTATTTTGCCGAAGCCAGGTCATTATACCAGTTATGGCAACAAGGACAGGCATAAGAAAAAGAATCATGATAATTATGCGTTTCTGTTTGCTGGTTAAATCGAAACGTTCGACCTTGATTTCTTTCTGATCAATGAAAACCTGGTAATCCAGCTCCGACAGCCAATTAATGACGTTAAGCCCCATTTTGGCGTTGCTGTATTGGTTAATAAAAACATTTGTTAAAAAATCTGCATCGGTAAAAACAATAATACGGGTGTTGGATATTTTTTCTTTCCCAACGTTTTGGTTCAAATGCATCCCTGAGGCCGGGGGACTGACTGAATCGTTGGAATCGGGACTGCTTCTCTCCTGTGACGTTTGAGACTTAGGGTCAAAAATAACAAATGCAATCGGGACCGGTCCGGGTGTGTCCAACGTTTCATCAAAGTGGATTTTTAAAGTCCTGTCTGTTTCAGCCCAGCTCTTTTCTTTTGAGGCTGTGAAAACTATCGGAGATGTCTTAATTGATTTGCGGCGGTTTTCTAAACCCGAAATCGAGCGGGGCCGAACATAAAAAGTGTAATCTAAATTTTCAGTAATCGCTTTGTGAGGCATATAATTCCGGGTGGCAGGACTGCCAACATCTCCGCCTGCATGACTGCTTAAGTCTACAACAATATCATTACCGATATTTATTCCCCATTTATTTAGAATGCTGTTTAAAGAAGGGTTTTTATCCTTTTCTTCTTCCGTCAGAGGATTATCAGGTGTGGTAACGATAATGTTCTCAATTAAAAACAGGGCATCTCCGCCCATTTTCAGGTATTCTTCTATAGTTGTTTTTTCTTTTTCTGTAAGGGAATCGTGAGGGCCGGCGATGATCAAAACATCACAATCTTCCGGGATTTCTTTTTCTATTCCCAGCATCAGTTCTTTGCTTGAGATATTATTTGCTGATAATAATTTTGACAGAGTACTTAAACCGTTATCCCCTTCGTCATGAATACCATATTCTCTATGTCCAGTCAGAAAGTAAATTTTGCGTTCTTCTCTGGTCACACGAAGAATCGCATTGGTCAGTTGTTCTTCGGACAACGGGGTTTTTGTAAAATCAATATCCTTTCGTTCGCCTCCTGACTGAACAATGACCTTTTTTTCTTTACCGCTTATAACATTGCCGAATTTGGCAGCATAGCCAATCTGAACAATAGGATCAATAATTTCGGTCTTGATTTCTCCTTCGGAAAGTCTTTCATATTCTTTAAACAGGTCCTCCAGATACTTTGGCGGCATGCCAACATAAAAGGCTGTTAACCGGACCCCCTGCGCAAGACCTTTAATTAATTTAATTGTATTGCCTGTTAACGTATGTTGTTTGGCCCTGGTCAAATCCCAGCGTTGATTGAAGGTGTAAGCTGAAAAGTTTGTTCCAATCCAAAGAAACCCGGAAAAAATAATCACAACTACAATCATGCCGTACTTTTTCCATTGATATAATTTTAAAGGTTTTTGAGATGATTTCCCGAGAGTTATAAAACAAATTGCGAACAAGACTATTGCCAACAAAAAAACAGATATAGATAAAATGCCAACGCGTTGTTCTATATAGGAGACAGCGAGGCCGTATAAGAGAAAGGCAGCCCCCAAGCCAAATATGACAGGTAAATGCTTGTGCATTTTATTTAGCGCCACAACCGATTTTCAATGCTGAATCTTGTCAATACGATACAGACAACTATCCCGCTCAAGTAATAAACCAGATCTGCTGTTGTAACAATACCAACGGTAAAATTTTCTAAATGGTTCAACGTGCTGATATATCGGATTACTGTTTCAGTTGTCCCGCTGAAATATTTGGTGAAACTTGCTGAAAAATATAACATGAATAAAATTGAGTAAGAACTTATTGCCGCTATAATTTGATTGCGTGTCCATGAGGAGGTCAGTATTCCGATGGAAAGGAAGAAAGCCCCTTCCAGCCAAACCCCCATATATCCTGATAATGCTGCTAACCGGTCAGGCCGGCCAAAAAATTCGATTATTAAATAATAGACCGTTGTCATGCTCAGTAACAAAGAAAAGAAGATCAAACTTCCCAGATACTTGCCCAAAACAATGGCCGTGTTTGTCGTTGGCGTGGTCATCAGAAATTCCATTGTTCCTGATGATTTTTCTTCAGAAAAGGTCTTCATTGTCAAAAGCGGCGTTAAAAATACAAACATGAATTCCATGATCTTAAAGACATCCCGCAGGGAGACCTCTCTGTTTTCGTCAATGATCATAAAAAAGAAGATATTAAAGATGGAGATAGTGAGGATCAGGATAATATACGCAATCGGCGATTTGAAATAGGCCGCCAGTTCCTTTTTGGCTATTATAATAATTTTATTCATCATTGCCCCCTGACGGGTTGGAATGCAATCTTATAAAGACCTCCTCAAGAGTAGATTCAGCGCATTCCGCCCCCCTTTGACTTTTCAAAAGCTGGTCCAGGGATTCATCAACGATAATTTGACCTGATTTAATAATTAATACTCTTTGCGCGATCTGTTCAATCTCTGAGAGAATATGCGTGCTTATAATTACGGTCCTTTCATGCCTTAAACTTTTAATGAGTTTACGCACCTGAAGATTCTGGATTGGATCAAGCCCGCTTGTGGGCTCATCCAGAATAAGCACCTCAGGTTCATTGATAATGGCCTGCGCGATACCAACGCGCTGCCTGTATCCTTTTGATAAATTGCCAATCGTTTTATTTATAACATCGACGATATTACATTCCTCTGAAACTCTGTCAATTTGTTTGTGCTGCTGCCTGCCCGGCACATCTTTCATTTGTGCCGCAAATTTGAGGTAATCTTTCACAGTCATATTGGAATAAAGCGGAGGGGTCTCCGGCAAGTATCCGATTTTTTTCCGGACAGCCAAAGAATTTTTAACTACATCATTGCCCCCAATTATAACCTCACCTGAAGTTGCAGGGAGATATGAGGTCAAAATGCGCATTAATGTGGTCTTGCCGGCGCCGTTTTGCCCTAAAAAGCCAACAATTTCCCCTTTTTTTATTTCAAAGGAAACATCTTCTAAGGCCTGAAATCCCCTGAAATATTTTGAGACATTTTTAGTTGAAATCATAATTACATCTGAATGCTTATTGGCTTTTCTGTATCAATGGCAGTCAATATCTACCACTTTTCTTCTCTAAAAAACATAAGACATTTAATCGCTGAAGAAAAGGCAAGCAATTTATTATTTAGAATCTGGGGAGCTGCCGACTGCTCTGTTTTCAAGCTCACGAATTAAAGGATTAAACATTTCAGATAGAAACCGTTGCCGTGACTTATAAGATGGAAGATCGCCACTGCTCCATTTGCCATACCATTCCAGAAGATTTAAATACTGATTAGGATTTTCAAGTCCGCGAGCCCGTAGTTCTGTATCAACTTGTTGATAGGCAGCCTGATACTCAGCGTTTATTTCGTCAATTAGCATGCTGCCTGTTGAGAGCGAAATCATAAGATATTTAGTTTTCTCAATAGTTTGAATAAGTTCCTTAATAGTCACAGTTTCATACATTAACAGCTAAATTTAGCTTTTTATAATGATACGATATTCGCTGAATATTATCTGTAATATTCCGATCCGTCTTTAGTAAAAGATAAACGCTACAAACGTATTTATGTTTAAAGCGGATAAGAATCTTAAGGATAGTGTAGTTAGCAAAAAGAAGTAAAAATTTATAACTTAAAGCATTAAGATAGTTGAAACATAAGTTGAGCGTCATATAGAATTGACTACATTGGAATTACTTTTGCTTATCAAAATCTCGGACGTTCACTGTATCCAGAGTAAATTCCTGAAAATCCATCCTGTAGTACCGAAGTCATCGACTATATTCACCCATGAGCCCTTTATCTTTATTATCTTGAAAGCATCGTATCTCATCGCTGGACTGCCGAAAATTGTTTCGTATTCTTTTCCGGGTCCGCTTCTGATATTTGCAACATTTACATTGACAACGGCACACTTAAATTTGTCTGTAACCAACTTCCTATAAATCCAATGAATATCCCCATCAAAATCTTTGACCTTATACCAGTTCCTCTTTTTAGATATTTCTTGAAATGGCATATATTTAAAAACTTCCCATGTCTTTTCATACTTGGCCCCAGGCCCCTTCCTGAGATTGGCTTCAGGAGTATCTATACACAACGCATGAGTATAGTCAGTAAAAAATAAACTAAAAAAAAGGATTACACTGGAAATTGATATTTTTATCAATATGTTATTCTTTAATGATTTTTCGCAAAACCGGCAATGATGCGATACAATTATGGTACGGTGGTTTTCTCAATTCTTGCTGACATTGTCGTCTTCATTCATTTCCTCTGGATCGTCTTTCTTTTCATTGGAGCGATTATCGGTGTTCGATGCCTTGTTGCGAAAATTATACACATCACCGGACTCGCCTTTTCAGTTATAATTCAAATCTTCGGCTGGTACTGCCCTCTCACTTACCTGGAATTTTGGCTCAGGATTCACCATGAGCCAATGCATACATATACAGGCTCTTTTATCATTCATTATGTAGAACAGATAGTATATCTGGAAATTTCGAGACGTAATGTTTTTATCATTACAATCCTTTTAGTTATTTTTAATATCTGGATATATTGGAGAGGGAAGAAAAAGTAACTCGTGTCTGTGGCCGAAAGCTGCCTCTGAACAGCGTCAATTTTTCTTGCGGGGATTTAATTCAATAATCTTATCCAAAATCACATTAGCAACTTCTATCTTTTTCATCAATGGATAATCCTTGATATTTCCTTTTCTGTCGATAATCGTCACAATATTGGTGTCAACATCAAAACCCGCACCGCTTTGTGAAACATCATTGAGCACGATAAAATCAAGATTTTTATCCTTCAGTTTCATGCTGGCACTGTCAATGTCCCTGCCCGTTTCTGCAGCAAATCCTACTAAAACAGATTTGCCCTTTTGCCTGCCAGCCTTTCTGAGGATATCGGGAGTTTTCTTTAATTCCAATGCATTAACATCTGCTTTTTTAAGTTTTACTTTAGCTTTACCGGAAGGAGCGAAATCGGCTACAGCAGCAGCCATGATCAGGACATTCGATCCAGTTAAATTTTTTTCTACCGCCCTGTTCATTTCTAAAGCTGACTCTACAGATAAAAAAGAAACTTCGTCCGGTGGACTTTCTGATGATGGACCACTAATAAGAGTAACCTTTGCACCACGCCTTGCAGCAGCCCTGGCAATTGAATAACCCATCTTACCAGAGGACCGGTTTGATATGTATCTGACAGAATCGATCGCCTCCCTGGTAGGTCCTGCTGTCACAAGAATCTTATATCCCTTCAAGTCCTTATTCGTCAGTACTGATACAGCAGCTTCAATAACTGCAGATACTTCAGCCATCCTCCCGACATCTTCTTCTCCACATGCAAGGCTGCCGGACACAGGACCTATAAAATTTATTCCCATTTTACGAAGAGACTTGATGTTTTTTTGAACTATAGCATTACGCCACATTCTGGCATTCATTGCCGGCGCCATCAAAACCGGTCCCTCATACGTGAGCCATAGGTTACTCAGGATATCATCAGCGATTCCGCATGATAATTTATTGATGGTGTTCGCTGTTACCGGGGCAATAATAAACAGGTGTGATTCTTTGGACAGGTTTATATGACTGAAGGGGGCCTGAAACAAGTCATTGCAAACAGGGTGTCCGGTCAAAACTTCCAATGAATAGGGAGTTATAAAGCGGCTTGCTGCATCAGTCATTACCACTTTAACATTTGCCCCTTCATCCATTAATCGCCTGACAATGTCAATGGATTTATAGGCCGCTATACTTCCCGTGACCCCGAGAAGTATATTCCTGTTTGCAAGCACTTAGTTATTCTTCCCCGAAGATATCCTCAAGTGTCCTTTTCTGTTCCGACTGATTTTTTTCGGTAAGATAAACTCTAAGATCTCTCTCAAGTTCAGACACATCTTCGGGCATTGCTTCTTTCTGCTGCGCTTCATCAATGAATC
>CAZVHL010000030.1:0-14726 GCA_964626925.1 uncultured Nitrospiraceae bacterium | reverse complement strand
AAATCGTGTAGGCGTTCATAGCGTCTCGAGGGTTCAAATCCCTCCCTCTCCGCCAGAAAAATTTGCTCAGCAAATTTTTAGTGCGGGAGTGCGGAAGAACAAAAGCACATAAGTTAAGAACATTGAATTGAAGTGAGACTATAATATATATAATGTTTTACTTCTGCACTATTGTACTTGTAACTTTTGACTTAGTTTGCAGTCAGGCCATTGGGCCCTGTGCAACAGGGTGCTGTGAATTCCGCCAGGTCCGGAAGGAAGCAACGGTAAGCAGTTACACTGGGTGCCGCAGGATTACCTGAAGGCCTGACTGTTTATACATCTCAAAACAAGTAATCATCTTTGAAATTGCTTTAAAAAAGTATGCTAAGTTTTATAATAGAAAATAATTATTCTCATGACTTAAAATAAATATTCAAACTTTAGAGAATAGCATTGATCAAATTAATAAAACCGTTAATCTTAATAATTGATTTGTATTCTTAATCTAATTCTATGAGTTACATCGTTCTTGCAAGAAAATGGCGGCCTCAGGGCTTTAGTAACCTTGTAGGCCAGGAAACTGTTGCTAAGACCTTGCAGAATGCACTTTCCAGCGACAAGATTGTGCATGCTTATTTATTTTCCGGACCCAGAGGGGTGGGTAAAACTTCTTCTGCCAGAATTCTGGCCAAAGCACTGAATTGCGAGCAAAGGACTGACAGCGATCCATGCAATAAATGTCAAAGTTGCATAGCCATTACAAAAGGGGCTTCTATAGATGTATTTGAAATTGACGGAGCGTCCAATACCAGTGTGGATTCTGTCAGAGAGCTCAGAGAGACCGTGAAATATGCCCCCTCAGGCAGTAAATACAAAATATACATAATTGACGAAGTCCACATGTTAAGCACTCAGGCATTTAATGCTTTGCTGAAAACTCTTGAAGAGCCTCCGCCTCATGTAATATTTATATTTGCTACAACAGAGCCAAAAAAAATCCCTTCAACTATTTTATCACGATGCCAGCATCACGCATTCCGGAGAATTTCAAAAAAGGCAATAAGGGAACAGTTAGAACAAATTGTCGCTTCAGAAAAAATCAAAATAATGGGAACCGCCCTTGAAATGATAGCAAAGGCTGCAGACGGCAGTATGAGAGATGCCTTGACTCTGCTGGATCAGGCATCATCTTTCAGCAACGATGTCACTGAAAAAGAGCTTGAAATCCTTTTAGGACTTCCGGAGTCAGATGTCATACTTGGGCTCTCGAAGGCGATCCTGGCAGGAAACATCTCAGAATCTCTAAATATAATTAAAAAATTAGCGGACAGAGGCAGCGATCTAAGACAGATAGCCAGAGAACTTGTTGAGCATTTCAGAAACATTGCAATAGTAAAGGTTACCGAAGATGCCGAGGCGCTACTTGAATTTACAAAGGAAGAGGTTCAAATACTACACCAGCATTCATCGAACGTGTCTATAGAACAAATAACATTGCTCCTTTCGGAACTTTTAAAACTTGAAGGTGAGGTAAAAAATGCGATTAACCCTCGATATACTCTTGAAATGGGACTCCTGAGGGCCTCGTTTGTAAAGGGCATGACATCGATCGAAAATATTATAAAATTAATCGGGGATTCAGAACTCGAAGATATTGATCGCAAACCACCATCACAACAGCCAGTTCAGCCGGGAAAAAAAACCGAAGAACCGATACAGGTAGATAAAGGCACTAAGGCAACCTCACAGAATATGGATGCAATATGGAAAAGCCTGCTTGAAAAAATAGATTTTGAAGATCATCTGCTTTCATGTAAACTGTCCGAAGCAAAAGTTGTCAGTCTTAATTCCAGGGAACTTGCGATCGGATTCAACGGCGGCATGTCTGTGCTGGCAAATTCAATAGAGAAAAGCTTCTCAGTTATCAATCCTATTTTAAAACAGATAAGCGGACATAATCTGAAATTAAAAGTTCTGTCCCTGCCCAAAATAAAATCTAAAAAAAATATTAAGGAAATGAAAGAAGAAGTCTTTTCAGAACCTATTGTCAAAGATGCAATGAAACATTTTAACAGCTCTCTTATTAAAATCAAGCCGCTTGATAATTATGACAATATGGACTGAGATATAATATAGATATCTTTTTAATCGCTATTACCCGTTTGGTTAATTAATTTTAATTATCTGATAATAGGAATGGGAGGTTTTTATGTCAAAAAAGATGATAGGCGATCTTATGAAGCAGGCTCAGAAAATGCAGCAGGAAATGGGAAAAATACAGGAAGAATCAAAGAAAAAGACTGTTGAAGCATCTGCTGGTGGCGGTATGGTAGTAGCCACCGCAAATGGCGCAATGGAAATTGTGTCTCTAAGAATCGAAAAAGATGTTGTAAATCCAGATGATATCGAAATGCTTCAGGACCTGGTAGCCGCTGCTGTAAACGAGGCCCTTCGCAGGGCACAGCAAATGGTCAGTGAAGATATGGGCAAGATTACAGGAGGGATGAATCTTCCGGGAATGGGAAATCTCTTCGGTTCATGAGCAATGGAGTTGTCGAAAATCTCATTACCGAGCTGACAAAACTACCTGGGATAGGTAAGAAAACTGCCCAGCGCCTTTCATTTTTCATTATGGGAATGCCTTATAAAGAGGCCCTTGCGATAGCAGATTCCATAATTAAATTAAAAGAAAAGGCCCGTTTCTGTAAAATATGTTTTTGCATTACTGAAGATGAAGTATGCTCAATATGCAGTAATCCTCAAAGGGACCGCAGTACGATATGTGTTGTTGAAGAGCCGAGCAATCTAATCATAATCGAAAATGCGAGAATATATCATGGGCTCTACCATGTCCTGCTGGGCGCATTGTCTCCTATTGATGGTATTACCCCTGAACTGCTCAAATTAAATGAACTGCTTGATCGAGTCAAAAAAGGGGGGATATCAGAAGTAATCGTCGCTACTAATCCAAATACCAAAGGAGAGACCACTGCCCAGTATATCTCACAGGCATTGAAGCCATTTGGAGTTAAGACGACCCGTATAGCCTACGGTCTGCCAATAGGTGGAGATATCGAGTTTGCTGACGAAGTGACACTTATTAAATCTCTTGAAGGCCGGAATGAAATGTAACAGAGTTCTTGAAGTAATTCAACTTTGTTTGACAGGCTAACTTGATTTAAGCATTTCCTTAATCAACTTACGGTCAATATCTTCTTCTATTTTCACATTTCCGATTGATTCTGACAAAATAAACTTCAACTTTCCTGCACTGGCCTTTTTATCAATTTCGATGGCACCAGCAAGTTCCTGAACATTAACATCATCAGGTATGCTGTTAGGTAACTCATAAGTTTCAATAAGATTCCTGATCTTTTTTGCATCCCCTTTTTTCAGCATTCCCATTTTGACCGACATATCAGCAGCAAATGCCATCCCTATAGCAACAGCTTCTCCATGCAAAAATCTCTTATAACCCGTCACAGTCTCCACAGCATGGCCAAGAGTATGTCCATAATTAAGTATAGCTCGCAGTCCACCCTCCCTTTCGTCTTTTGAAACTATTTCGGCCTTTATTTCACAAGAACGCCTGATAACACTTATCACACTGTCTCCAAGAGAAAGGATATCATCCCTGTTAGCATCCAGATAATCAAACAATCGCCTGTCCGCAATAACTCCATATTTTATTATTTCTGCCATCCCAGCAGAAAATTCTCTTTTCGGCAATGTCCGTAATGTGTCAACATCAATAAGAACAAATGAAGGCTGGTGAAATGCACCGATCATGTTCTTTCCAAGTGGATGATTAACCCCTGTCTTTCCACCAACGGAACTGTCAACCTGTGCCAGCAGGGTCGTCGGGACCTGAATATATTTTATTCCTCTCATATAAGTCGAGGCCACAAAACCGGTTATGTCGCCGACAACACCTCCACCCAGGGCAACCAGCATGGAATTTCGGTCAAATTTCGCCTTGAGAAGCTCTCCATACAGGTAATATGTCCAACGAAAATCCTTGTATTCTTCGCCATCCGGAATCAGTAATATGTCGGGAACTATATTATATTCCTTCAGTGATTTTAATATTATATCCCTGAACATCGGGAACAATTTTTTATTGCTTATAATCGCAACTCTGGACGGCCTGAATTCCTTAAGCCTGAGTCCAAGATTATGAAGAAGCTTGCTTCCTATAATGATATTGTAACTTCTCTCTCCTAAATCTACAGTAATGCCTTCTGTATCTAACCCGAGTCTTTCGATAATCTCATGAGCAGTCTCTTGAGGAGTTATATAGTTTGTATCCACAGAAGTATCAGCCCTCTCATAGAATTCCATTCTTTCCGAAAGGAGTCTGTTAATTTCATTAAGCGGTTCCTCAACATTCAGAAGAGGCCTTTTCCCCCCTTCAAGCATAACCCGTTTTAGAATTATTTCAGGATCAGCTTTCAACCAGATAAGAACTCCCCTCCTGCCAAGATGCTCTACATTTCTTCTGCTCTTAATAACACCCCCGCCCGTAGCAATCACAGCATTGTCCAATCGGGAAATTCTTTCTACGGTGTCCTGCTCAATCTTACGAAAATAATCTTCCCCCTTTTTCTTGAAAATAAGGGATATCGGCATACCTTCTTGTTCTTCAATCAATTCATCTGTATCTATAAATTTATATCCAAGAATCCTGCTGAGTTCCTTGCCAACAGAAGTCTTACCGGTTCCCATAAACCCTGTTAGTACAATTTTCATGATTTTCTCATTATTTTAAATGACAAAATTCGAATAACATAGAATATTAATTAAGAATATATCAGCGACTTCTATTTTGGATTGTGCAATTAAAAAGTTAATAATTATTTATCTGCCTGAGATACCCATCATAATTTCTTTTAATTTCTATCATGCTATCCCCGCCAAATTTTTCCAAAAAACTGTCAGCAAGCGCGATCGCCGTAACAGCTTCGCTAATGATTGATGCTGCAGGCACTGCACAGACATCCGACCTTTCATATGCTGCCCTGAATTTATTCTTGGTTACTACGTCCACTGAAGACAACGGACTTTTCAGTGTGGGTATGGGCTTCATGGCAGCCCTTACAACAATCGGCATTCCATTACTGATACCGCCTTCTATGCCACCAGCATTATTGGTCTTTCTGTAAAAACCTCCAGCAGGCTCTCTTCGTTTCTTTCCTGTCTGAGTTCTGTAGAATATTTCATCCATCACCTCAGACCCGGCTCTCCGAGCCGTTTCAAAACCAAGCCCTATTTCCACACCTTTTATCGCCTGAGTTCCCATTAAAGAGAACGCTAGCTTGGCGTTAAGTCTCTTATCCCACTGGCTGTAACTGCCTAGTCCTGCAGGAACGCCAAGAACAACAATTTCAAAGATACCACCAACCGAGTCCCCCTTTTTAATTGCTTTATCAATTCGGTTGATCATTTTCGACTCTGATTTTTTATCAGGACATCTTACAGGAGATTTTTCCGCCCTTTTAAACAAGGACAAAATCTTTTTTTCGTCTGTAATCTGTGTTATAAGTTCTGTGTTCTGAAGTTCTACTCCTCCTATCTCCGTTACATAACTGATAACCGTTATATCAAACGCTGACAACAGTTTTCTTGCTACTGCTCCAACAGCTACTCTGGCAGCAGTCTCTCTCGCACTGGAGCGCTCGAGAACATTTCTCAAATCTTTATGTCCATATTTCAGAGCACCTGACAAATCCGCATGCCCCGGTCGCGGACGGGTAACAGTCTGGAGTTTTGATTTTGGTTTATTTAGTTTTGACTCTGCGCTCATAACATCTTCCCAGTTAGACCAGTCTTTATTTTCGATTAACATAGAGATCGGGGAACCAAGAGTTTCTCCGAAACGGATACCTGAGAGAATCTGAACATGATCAGATTCTATTTTCATGCGACCGCCTCTGCCGTATCCTTTCTGACGCCTCGCAAGATCCCTGTTAATATCTTCTGATGATAATGAAAGCCCGGACGGGATGCCATCAACAGTACAGACAAGTGCCCGCCCATGCGATTCTCCGGCAGTTATGTATCTGAGTTTTTCTAACATGTCATCGCCAATAAAAATCCAACTTTATTCAGAACTCGATCGGTAATATTTAAATGCGATATTATAACCTACTTTTTTTTAATAAAAAAGTACACAGAGAAAATGAGTTGAACACATTTTCCTTATGTATAAGTTGGTTGTTTAGTGAAACTGCGAGAGATATGTGTAAGAATGTCTATCTTTTCTCTAGAGTGACAATCCTGGGGGTTATAAATATAAGTAGTTCATTTTTCTCATCAAGGTCAATCTTTTTCTGGAAAAGACGACCCAGGATAGGAATGTCAGCCAACCCGGGGATAGACTCAACATTCTTGGTAGTATCGCTTGTGAATATACCACCTATAACCAGTGTGTCGTTATTATTAACAAGCACCTGAGTTTTTATTTCTTTTATAGATATGGTAGGCACCCCCAATACCTGCCTGGTGAAGTCAGCTTCATTCTTTTTTGCCTCAATGTTCATTACTACTGTGCCTTCAGGAGTGATGTGAGGAGTAACAGTAAGTTCCAGAAATGCATCCATAAACTGCGTCTGGGTACCATCCTGAGAAACCGTCTGATAAGGGATTTTCTCTCCCTGCATAATTTTCGCTTCCTCATTATCACTTGTAGTAATTTTCGGGTTAGATACAACTTTCGCCTTACCAGTACTTTCAAGTGCAGATATCTGCAGGTCCAGCATAAATGTAGATGCTGAGTTTATATAACCAATACCGATATGTCCACCCTTTCCAGGACCTACTATTGCAGGAAGATTGACCATCAGAGGTTTCGCAGAATTGAAACCGTCAACACCACCCGAAAGAGTATCATCACCACTAAATATCAAACTCTCATTATTCTGCTGTGGAAGCGGGTCCCAGAACATGCCCCATTGTATTCCCAGGTCTTTTGTTGAGTCGCTTCTTACCTCAACGATTTTTGCATCGATACTGACTTGAGGCGTCGGCATATCAAGGGCATCTATAAGGCTCTCGTATTCCGCATGTCTATGCTCTACATCTTTTATAATAACTGAGCTTGTCCTTTCATCAATACTGATAAAACCTCTTTTTGTAAGTATCTTTGCATCATCAATCGCCTGCTTAATCGCGGTAACCGCAGAATAATTGATCGCATAAACTCTTGTCACAAGGTCTCCGGCTTTTTCCTGGGATTCTTTTGCCCTGGCAATCTCTTCTTCTTCCTTTGCAAGCACGGAAGTTGGGGCAATCCGGATAATATTTCCTTCTAATGTCTTAGACAAAGTATAGTTCCTGAGGATTACATCAAGTGCCTGATCCCAGGGGACATCAATAAGTCTCATAGAAAACTTCCCCTTAACATCCGGGCTGACAATCATATTGTATCCGCTTATATCAGCAATAAGTCTGAAAACATGCGTAAGTTCTGCATCCTGGAAATCAATAGATATTTTTTCTCCCACATATTTCTGCTCAAAAAGAGTCTCTTCCTCAACAACCTTCGGAATCATTTCTTCTTCTGTCATATTTTGAACCTGTTGTTCCTGAGTTTCAGTTTCCACAGTTTCCTCTTCTCCGACTTCAGGATTATCAAAAGCTAGAATAAGGACATTATCTTTATATATAGGCTCAATATCAGCCGGAACCGTAAGTGCAATCTCAAATCTTGTGATGCCAGGTTTAGTATCATCACTTACAGGCATTATCTCCAGAACACCAGCCTTATCTATTTCCATTTTTTCCCGAAACATTCCGAAGTCCGTACCCTGTAAATCAACTATGACATGGTATGGATCTGCCTGTTTATAAATGGTATACGTAAACGGGGCAGTGCTCCGTATCTCTATTTCCGTTGTACCGTCAACATCATATACATCAATACCTGTAATTTCAGAGCGTTCATTTGAGACTACCTGTGAAGGCTTGTTAGCTGATTGAGAGTCAATTATAGGAATCCCGCATAACAAGAAAACTGTTAAAAAAATAAAAAGTCTTTTAATAGTCATTAGTTTGTATCTCCTTTATGAAACTCTAAAATTATTTCCCTGGGTTTCAATTCACCTTTATAATTCCTGGTATACTCCACCAATACAACCTCATTACTGGAAATCTTTTTGATTTTACCCCTGTTAAGTCCGATTAGATTCCCTTTATTTACTGTAAAAGACCTGTTATCAGGCGTAATAAGAAGCGCAAAATACTTAGTCCCTCTATTTGCAATAGCAGACAGCCTGAATTCACCTAAATCATAACCTTCAAGAGTGCCAAGTTTTGATGCGTCCTTTTCCTTCAGTGTTCGGACAGGCGAAATAAGTGGTGAAAATGGATCCTTTCTGTTCCTTCGGTCATATATGTATCCTGCCTGTACAATGGTGTCATCAATTTCAGTTTCGCTTCCAGAAACAACCGGTTCAGCCACAACCCCCTTTGTAACACCTGATGTTGCCTTTCCAAGCGGAGGTAATGGTGGATTATCACTGCATCCATATAAATAAAAAATTCCCGTAATTAACGAAACAATAATGGTTTTGCTAACTATCATTCTGTTGCCTGTCGATCTAATATCTATCATTTATTTATTTTGCCCCCTGTTGCTGGGCAATATCTTCCGGTTTCACAGATGCAAATGTACGGGCTGTAAATACAGCGTTAATACGACCAGTAGCCATTTTATCAACTTTCATTTTAATGTCGGATATGTTCACTAGACGTGGCAAGCGACTGATATGGCTATAAAAAACTCCAAGTTCGTGATATTCGGTAAGCACTTCAACATTTACCGGAATTTCGACATAGAGTCCCTGTGGGTCAGTCTTTCTCGCCTGGGGTTTCCAGAGTAGTATTTCAAGTCCCGATTTGAGACCCAGTTCAGAAATTTGCTTCAAAAGTCCGGATACCTCTTTTTCTTCCGGCAGTTGCTCCTGTAATCTCGCAAGTTTTCTTTTAAGGGACGCATTTTCGATAATCAAGGCATCAAGTCTTTTAATCTTTGCTTCACTGCTGACAACTTCTTTGTTTAATTTAATAATTTTTGCATTCAGAATTTCGGCTTCATTATTCTTTGGCATGAAAATCAGGAAAACGAAAAGCAAGATAAGTATCACAGACGGCAATGCCACTATCAGTCCCTGAAAATGTACTGGAAGATTCCTGATTTTATTTATTTTGTTAAGATTAATATCCATATACCACTACACCTTAACCTTAAATGTTAACTTAAACTTATAAATAGTAAATTTCTCTACGTCCGTCTGTCGTGACTCTATTAATGAAACGTTTTCAAGGTACTTTGAGCCCTTTAGATTTTGAACATAAGTGACAAGATCATAGTTAGTATGAGCATAGCCCTGAATACTGACAATGCTTCCTTTATCAGTCAATTCAGTAAGCCATACCCCTTTAGGCAACATTTCACTGACTTCATCAAGAAGCCTTAACGGTACGATCTGATTCTTTTTTAATTGTTCAATAATATTTGTTTTATTCCTGAACTCCTCATTGTCTTTCTCATAATTTCTAACTTCTGTTAATTTTGACTTTAAATTATTCAGGTTCTGCTCCTGCATAGCAATTTCTGTCTCTGCTCTTGCTATACGTTCATTCAGGAAAAATGTGATTGTAACCGTCACGATAATCAAGATAACAAGCGTGATAACTCCATAAATAATAGAAGGAGGCACTATTACCGCCTTTTTCTTCCCCGAAGGTAGCAGATTAATTCTAACCATCAGTCCCCCACCTTCCTTAAAGCCAGGCCTATAACTACTGCGACAAGCGGTTCAACTTTATTTATGTAGTCCTGATCAAACATTTCAGGAACTTCAATATCTTTAAACGCTTTCACCACATCAACGGTTATTCCCGTCCTCTCTGAAAGTAATTTGACAAAACCACTGGTTAGGGCTACCCCTCCGCTCAGGATTATTTCATCAATGTTTTCATAGTTTGTTGTATCTCTGAAGTAATCAAAAGACCTTGAGATTTCTGTAATTATATCTTCAGAAGCAGAACTTAGAACGTTGGTTACATCATCCTGGGAGATTCCTTCAACAGCCTCCCCCTCTTTCAGTTTTTCGGCATTTGCATATGAAATCGTAAACTCTTTCTGCAAGGCCTCGGTAAGAATATTTCCCCCGACTGAACTGTCCCTTGTGAAAACTGAAAGCCCTCCTTTCAGTATATTAATGTTAATCATGCTGGCTCCAATATTCACCAGAGCAATATTTTCCCCTTCCCTGATTTCGTAATTCAGCTCATACATATTTTCAAGCGCAAATGCATCAACGTCTACTATTACCGGATTCAGGCCTGCCTCCTTAACAACAGATACGTATTCGTTGATTTTGTCTTTTTTCACAGCAACGATGATAACATCCATCATATTGTCTTCTTCCGCAGGACCGAGAATCTGAAAATCAAGATTTACATCTTCTATATCAAAAGGAATATATTGTTCTGCCTCAAACCGGATAGACTCATCCAGTTCATCTTCCGACATCTGAGGCATAGAAACTCTTTTTATTATTACAGAGGAATGACCTGACACAGAGAGCGTGATGTCTTTAGTCTTTATGTCAGAACTGGAAATAAGCTCTTTTATCGCCTCAACAACACGTGAAGAGTCAAGAATCGAGCCATCTACAATAAGTTCAGGTTGAAGTGAGATGATACCGAGACGCTCCAGCCTATAACTGCCCTTATTATCTTTTAAATGAATTGCCTTGATATGCTTTGAACCAATATCAATCCCGACTATGTCTTTTTTACCAAATAGCATTGTTAAAATAATCTCCGCATCAGCTCACAAAAAAAGGCTATTTTAAGATACTTATCACAAGCATCATGATAGCCATTAAAGATTATATGTGATCTCAGCAATTTACCTTTTTCACCATCTGTCAGTTTTAATATTCATAACTTATTCTCATATAGTGTTTTTTCGGCAAAACATTATAATTCCTTTAATTTACATACGACATCGACCATAAGCTAATGGCTTAATTCATTAAACCCACAATTCATATAAAATTCTCCATACATAACTAAATCAAATATCTAGCTGTCTTGTCAAGGCATTCTATCACATTTTTTTGAAATTAAATATATTGTTAGCCTCTTTATATTGTTACGGCTCCATTTTACTCAGTTTAAGCAGATCACTTCTGCCAGAATATCGGCACAAACAATAGGATTACCGTATATATTTCAAGCCGTCCTACTAACATACAAAGCATAAGAACCCATTTCCCTGCTGCAGGAATCATCGCATAATTATCTGCCGGTCCAACCTCCCCCAGGGCTGGTCCCACATTTGACAATGCAGAAATAACCGCACTCGCGGAAGTTACCAGATCAACTCCAAAAGCGGACAGACACAATGTTGCAATCCCTGCTATTAAAACAAACAAAAACAGAAAACCCCAGATGCCACCCAAAGTTTCTTTTGGAACGTTCTTGTTATCCAACTTTAATGCTGAAACTGCATGGGGATGGATTAAGTGATATATTTCACGATAAGCCTGCTTTAGCATTAAGAGAATCCTGACCTGTTTCATGCCACCTCCCGTTGAGCCCACCATTCCACCAAAAAACATCAGAAACATTAACAATGCCTGTGATAATACCGGCCACATTTCATAGTCAGCAGTTGCATAACCTGTAGTTGTCACAATCGACACAACCTGAAAAGCGGAAAAACGCAGAGCCTCTGCAAAAGAAGAGTATTCAGTACGAAAAGTACTGAAGGTCATTATAGCAATCGCAACGAAAACAACAGAGCAATAAAATTTAAATTCGCTGCTTTTTGTGAACCTGGAAAAATTCCCCCTCAATGCATAAAAATGAAGAGAAAAATTAATACCCGCCAAAAACATGAAAAAAGTTATTATTACATCCGCATAACTGTCCCTGAAATGTGCGATGCCTGCGCTTTTAGTTGAAAATCCTCCTGTAGCCATAGTTGTTAATGAATGACATACAGCATCGAACAGATCCATTCCGGAAATCAATAATAGAAGAGCAAGAACCGCCGTAAGTCCGGCATATATATACCAGAGCGATTTTGCCATATCGATTATTCTCGGTTTTAATTTTTCAACACCAATATCGGGCACCTCTGCTTTAAAGAGCTGCATTCCACCAGCACCAAGCATCGGAAGGATCGCAAGTGAAAAAACTATAATACCCATACCACCCATCCATTGAGTCAAACTCCTCCACAGAAGAATACCTTTTGGAAACTCCTCAAGGTTGCTAAACACTGAGGAGCCCGTTGTTGTGAAACCGGCCATGGACTCAAAATATGCATCTGTAAAAGAGAGAGAAACACCAGAGATTATATAAGGAAGCGCTCCAAACATTGCCATAGCAATCCAGGCAAACGTTACAACAGCAAAACCATCCCGGTGCTTTAATTCAATTTTCTTCTGGCTCTTTGTAAGGAAATATAAAAGCAGTCCTCCAAGGAATGTTATTAGAAAAGAGATCCCTAACGCTGACAAATCCTGCCCCTTGTAATAAAAAGCGGTAAAAACAGGGAGTGTCATGAATAATGAGGAAAATAAAATCACTACTCCAACAAGGTTGAATACGACAGCTATATTCATCGGAGCAGTTTTTCTACCTGTTTAATCGATTCCTTAAGTGTAAAGATGATCAACTTGTCATTGCCGGCAATCTTATCATTACCTGAAGGAATTATTACTTTTTCATTCCTTATAATGGCACCTATCAATGTCTTCTTGGGAAGCTCAACCTCTCGCAGTGTCTTACCTATAAGTATCGAACCTTCTTTAGCCTCAGCCTCCATGATCTCAGCCTGCCCTTCAGCAACAGTAGTAAGAGACAGAATATTTCCATCCCTTACATATTTCAATATCGTGCCGGCCGTAATCAGACGTGGACTCAGGACCGCTTCAATCCCAAGATTGTTAGCTAATGGCAAATAATCAGTCTTATTAACGATAGTTATAACTTTTTTTACTCCAAGGCTCTTGGCAAGCAGAGATGCCATTATATTACGTTCGTCATTATTTGAGATTGCGGCAAATACATCCATATCATTAATATTTTCTTCTTCAAGCAGTTTCTGGTCAGAAATATCCCCATTAAGTATCACGCTTTTCTTAAGTGCCTTTAATAAAAACTTGCATCTTTCAGAGTCCATTTCTATTATTTTCACATTAATATTGCGTTCCTCCATTGTTTTTGCAACATAAAACCCTATTCTACCTCCACCCGCTATCATGATCCTCTTAACAGGCTTTGTTACACCACCTATACTGCTACAGACAAGATCAATGTTTTCTCTTTGTACAGGCAAAAAGATTATGTCATTTTTTTTCAGTGTGTCATCTCCGGAAGGAATGATAACTTTATCACCGCGCTTAATTGCCCCTATAAGAATTTTTGGTTTTGCAAGATCCAGATTTTTAAAAGCCTTGCCAATTAATTTTGAATCCGGAGGTATTCTAAAACCGATAACTTTCACTGCCCCATCTTCAAAGTCTTCGACATCAGACGCAAAGGGCACTTCTATCAATCGGTTGACCGCCCTGGCAGCTTCAATTTCAGGACTGATTGCGGGATTAATACCAAGACTATTAAGCAACACTTCATTTGAAAAATACTCAAGGTTTCTGATTCTCGCAACATTTCTTGGTATCCGAAACATTACCTTGGCAACGAGACAGGCGATCATATTTGTTTCATCCATATCAGTAACAGCAAGTAATATATCCGCTTCGTCAGCACCCGCTTCCTCAAGTACAGAAGGGGCTCCGCCTTCGCCCTCAATAAGTGCAATATCCAGTTCATCGGACAGTCTCTTCAGCTTTTCCTTGCTCTTATCAATTACAACAACATCGATGTTTTCGGCAGAAAGAAATGTGGCTAATTGAAGTCCTACTTCTCCGGCACCTACAATAATGATTCGCATTGGCACAATTATATCATATGGGGAATGAGAATTTGGGAAGAAAATAAGTAAAATATTTATCAGTCTTTACGAATATCGTGGCTAACAGGAACGGGGACAATCTCATAAATTTTTGGCCACAATTTTCCTGTAACAAAAAGCCTGTCACGTTCTTTATCATATGCGATACCATTGAGAGTTTTTTCTCTCCTGTCTCCACCTGCAAGATCTGTAAGACCCTGCAGTTCAATCCATCCTTTCACCTGTCCATTTAGTGGATCAATTATAGCAATTCGGTCTGTTTTCCAGACATTTGCAAAAATTTGTCCGCGAATGTATTCCAATTCGTTCAATTTTTTTACAGGTCCCATTTCATCACGAACTTCAATTTTCCCGATTTCTTTAAATGTACCTGGATCCAGAAAATATAAATTTGCGCTCCCATCACTCATGATCAATTTGTCCCCGTCATGTGTAATACCCCATCCCTCATTATCATAACGGAATGTACGAATTACATTAAAAGTATTCTTGTCGTAAACAAAACCAATATTTGATCTCCAGGAAAGTTGAATTATTCTGTTGCGAAATATGGTGACTCCTTCTCCAAAAAATTGGTCTGGCAATTTCACTTTATTTAAGACTTCGCCTGATTCCAGTTTTGTTTTACGCAAAGAAGATTTCCCATAAAGGCCGGTCCCTTCATATAATACCCCTTCCTCCCAAGCCAGTCCTTGTGTAAATGCGCCTGGGTCATGAGGGAAAATATTAATAATTTTATATGAATATT
>CAZVHL010000029.1:6246-14902 GCA_964626925.1 uncultured Nitrospiraceae bacterium | reverse complement strand
CCAACATCCCTTACTATATAACAACCCCTCTCATTTTCAGGCTACTTGAATATAAGAAAAAGATAACGTCCATGACGCTCCTTCTCCAAAAAGAAGTAGCAAAGAGAATCGTGGCCTCTCCAGGCAACAAAGACTATGGGGTCCTCTCGATTTCCACGCAACTGTACACAAAGCCTTCATTACAGTTCATAGTGACAAGAAAAGTTTTCCTGCCACCACCTGATGTTGATTCAGCAGTTGTGCGTTTTGAAGTATCGCCAGTGCCATTATACAAGATAAGCGACCTTGGGCTATTTAAAGATATTGTTAAAACCGCTTTCTCTCAAAGGAGAAAAACCATACTGAATGGTCTGAAAAAATTCGATGGCATCGAAAACATCCTTCAAAAAACAGGCATTGATCCTAAACTCAGGCCAGAGCATTTAAGCATTGATGATTTCGCAAGGTTATCAGAGGCATTAAAGTAGCTTCCTGACACTGTCAGAACAATATTTATAATAATTGCCTGCTATTGATTGACAGCAGTAGTAGATACTGGCATCGCGAAGCTATTGCTAAATTATAAAACCACCGTATATCTAACGCTGTTTTCTTTTTTTCTTGATAGGATTTCTTACCATAATAACTTCATCTCTTTTCTGTCCGGTTGAAATCATATCAATTTTCACATTCAGACTATCCTCAATATAATCTATATAGTCCCTTGCCTGTTTAGGGAGGTCACGCAGTTTCTTTACGCCTTTTGTGCTTTTCTTCCAGCCCTTAAGATTTTTGTATACAGGTACACATTCCTCTAGAACACTGGCCTGTTGAGGAAATTCCTTTAGTGTGCAGGCTTGCCCCTTGGCGCTACAGCTGCAACTGTTGGTAGGATCCTTATATTTATATGCAACGCAAACCTTGATCGTATCAAGCCCGTCGAGTACATCCAGCTTGGTTAACGCAATACCCGTAAATCTATTCACGCGGATAGAATGTCTCAAGGCAACCATATCAAGCCAGCCGCAACGTCTCGCCCTGCCAGTCGTAGCACCATATTCTCCGCCACGTGCACGCAGGTCTTTTCCGAGACGGTCTTTTAATTCTGTTGGGAAAGGGCCTTCGCCGACGCGAGTTGTATATGCCTTCATTATCCCCACTATACCATCTATTTTTGCAGGGCTTACACCAAGTCCCGTACAAACTCCGCCAACAGAAGAGCTTGATGAAGTAACGTACGGATACGTGCCGTAGTCAATGTCAAGCAGTGTACCCTGAGCACCCTCAAACAGGATATTTTTGCCCTGGTCGATCAGTTTATTTGACATTAGCACTGTATCCGCTATGAAAGGAGCGAGATACTCTGCATATTTCATATACTCCGTATATATTTTGTTTGCGCTTAATGTTCGGATGTTATATTTTTTTGCAAGCAGAAAGTTTATATCAGCCAGGTTGGCTTTAAGTTTTTTCTTGAACCCTTTTCTGTCCAGCAGGTCTGCCATTCTTATTCCGCTCCTGGACATTTTATCAACATAGGCAGGTCCAATGCCCCGGCCCGTAGTGCCTATCCTGTTTGAACCTTTGGATGCTTCATGCTTGCCATCAAGTATGTTGTGATAAGGCATTATCACATGCGCCCGGCCACTAATAAAAAGGTTCCTGGATATTCTGATTTTTCTTTTTTTAAGCCCCTCCATTTCTTCGATCAGCGCTTTGGGATCAATAACCACCCCGTTTCCAATAATACAGGTCTTCCCTTTATGTAGAATGCCGGATGGAATTACATGGAGAATAAATTGATCGTTTTTGATAATGACAGTATGTCCGGCATTGTGGCCCCCCTGATACCGGGCTACAACATCTGCACTCTCTGTCAATAAATCAACAATCTTTCCTTTGCCTTCATCGCCCCACTGTGTGCCTACGACCACTATGTTAGCCATAACATTCTCCTCTTTGTTTTGATTAGACAGGTAAGTGAATCTGATTAACTGATAGGACGTTCGGCAGCTTTTTAATTTTAGACAGGATCTCTGCTGACACAGGCATGTCAACACTGACAACCGAGATTGCCTTTCCCCCTTTTGCTTCTCTGCCAAACTGCATGCGTGCTATATTTATTTTACTGTTGCCGAGCAAAGTGCCTATACTCCCGATAACACCGGGTTTGTCGTTGTTTCCAAGGACAAGCATCTCACCTTCAGGTACAACTTCGACCGCAAATCCATTGATGTCGATTATACGTGGATATTTTTTTCCATGAAGAATGCCTGATACTATGCTTTTCTTTTTGCCGGATTTTATTTTCACGATAAGCATACTGTGATAATCACCCGCATCTTCAGATGTGATTTCCTTGACCTCAATGCCCCGTTCTTTAGCAATCAGCGGAGCATTGATAAAATTAACCGTCTCTTCCAATATAGGGGTCAATATGCCTTTCAGCACCGCTATGGTCATAGTCTCCAGGTTCAATTCTGTGACCTCACCCTTATACTCGATAGTCACCTTCTCAATTCCTCCATCAAAACTCTGCGATATAAAACTGCCAAGCCGCTCTGCCAGATTAATATATGGTTGAAGCGCCGGTAGCAGATCCGCTGCTACAGAGGGGAAGTTTACCGCATTTCTAATCGAACCGTTTAACAGGTAATCCACAATCTGATTTGCTACCGCAATCGCTACATTCTCCTGTGCATCTGCTGTTGACGCCCCTAAATGAGGTGTACAGATAAAGTTGTCCAGTTCAAGAAGCTGTGATTCGCCGGGAGGTTCATTCTCAAACACATCCAGTGCTGCGGCTGCAACCTTGCCTGATTTAAGGGCACCATATAATGCTTTTTCATCCACAATGCCGCCTCTTGATGCATTTATGATGCGAACACCTTCTTTCATAATCGCAATCTTATCGTCGTTTATCAGGTTTTTGGTTTCTTTGGTCATCGGAACATGTAAAGTGATAAAATCCGCCTTCTTAAAAACATCATCCAGCCCCATAACATCAACGCCCAACGTTTTTGCTTTTTCTTCGCTTAAATAAGGATCATATGTTATTACATTCATTCCCATGCCCTGGGCCATCTTTGCAACATGAGATCCGATATTGCCTAATCCTATTATGCCGAGCACTTTGTTGTAGAGTTCAACGCCCATGAATTTCTTTTTTTCCCATTTGAACTGTTTCATGGAAGCGTTTGCCTGTGGTATCTGCCGCGCCATCGCAAACAGAAGCGATACAGTATGTTCAGCCGTTGTAATGGTATTTCCACCGGGTGTATTCATTACCACAATTCCCTGCTTTGTGGCAGCAACCTTATCAACATTGTCAAGCCCGGAGCCCGCTCTTCCTACAACCTTCAGCTGCAAAGCAGCTTCAACAATATCTTTAGTCACCTTCGTAGCGCTTCGTATAATAAGAGCATCATATTGCCCGATAACTTTTTTCAACTCCTCAGGAGTCATGCCTGTCTTGACATCTACTTTCAAGCCAGCGTCTTTAAGTATCTGAACACCTTTTGGGGATATATTGTCGCTTACAAGAACTTTCATTGCCTTTTAACTTAATATGTTATCCGTTAGTTTTGTCCTATTAAACCAATAACGATAGTATAATGTCCTCCCTGTTATATTCAAGTATTTATAATTATGCATTATTCTTTTCAAATTCAGCCATGAATTCAATCAAAGAATCTACGCCTTCTTCAGGCATAGCATTGTATATACTAGCACGCATTCCTCCAACTGATCGATGACCTTTTAATGTTAAAAGGCCCGATTCCCTTGCCTTCTCAAGGAATTTGTTGTCTAAATCAGGACTAGCTATCATAAATGGGACGTTCATCCATGAGCGGCATCCGGGTTCTACAGGATTGGTATAGAAATCCGAGCTATCTATGGCGGAATAAAGTTTTTCTGCCTTTCGCTTATTAATTTTGGCCATTGCTTCAAGGCCTCCGCCGGCCTTGATCCAGGCAAACACAAGACCTGATATATACCAGCTGTATGTTGGAGGCGTGTTATACATGGATTTTGCTTTAGCATGCGTTTGGTAACTGAACATCGCGGGAGTTCCGGTAATCGGTTCTTTTATTAAATCCTTTCTTACAATCACTATCGTTATGCCCGCCGGGCCTATATTTTTCTGTGCGCCTGCATAGATAAGGCCATATTTTGAAACATCTATAGGACGTGAAAGAATCGTTGATGACATATCAGCCACAAGCGGAATATCTCCGGTTTCAGGAATCGAGTGAAACTCAACTCCACCAATTGTTTCGTTGGGCGTATAGTGCATATAAGCAGCATCAGGTTTCAAAGACCATTCAGAAGATGAAGGAATTGTCATGAAATTGCTTGACTCACTTGTTGCCGCTATATTTACATTGCAAAAACGTTTTGCCTCGGCAATAGCTTTTTTTGACCATGTCCCTGTGTTGATATAATCAGCGGTATTTCTTTTCCCTAACAGATTCATAGGAACCATCGCAAATTGGCTTGATGCACCTCCCTGCAGGAAAAGAACTTCATAGTTGTCCGGGATAGACATTATTTCCCTGAGATCTGCTTCAGCCTTTTCCGCAATCGAGATAAACTCTTTACTCCTGTGGCTCATCTCCATCACAGACATGCCGCTACCATGCCAATCTGTTAGTTCAGAGGCTGCCATTTTCATTACTTCATCCGGCAACATTGCCGGTCCTGCACTGAAATTAAATATTTGTTTCATTGGGTTTTGACAGATTTTTAAGCTATATTATTGAGAAACTCCGTTATCTGTATAAAGTATGTGGAACGATCGTGGATAATTTGTAACAAATATGCTTCGATTATACAGGCATTTTGACACTGTATGTAAGACCAATAAACATCTTTTCAACATATAGCATTAATCTTAACTGTTTTGCTGTTAATCCTTTTTGGGTTTTTATTGAGTTATTAACAAGGGTAAAGAGTAGTTATTAACAGACCGTTGCACTATTTTCCAACTTTGAAGCCTATCACTTCAACCATAATTTGTCAAGTATTTCGCTTTTTGTTTCCACAAACTATAAACACCAAATTTCTATTTAATTTTATTGTGTTAAGTGCTATTTAACATTATCCACACGCTTATTACTACTATTATTTATATATATAAATAATACATATAGAAAGTATTAAAACATACTATTATCAACTCAAACATATTATACTTTTATGATGCTAAGTAAAAAAAGAGAAGCAATTCACAACATATACAGTACAAACCTGGGTATAAAAAAAACAGAAAAAGTACTGGTTTTTTCAGATGGATATAATAAGCAGCTGAAAAATATAGGGAAACTAATGGCTGAAATCGGGAAAAATTTTACAGATCAAATTAAATATATAGAATTTCAACCAACCGGATGTCATGGCACGGAACCTCCAGAAAACATCTGGAAAGAGGCTTTTGGTGGTGCGGCCGTTCAAAAACTTATACAGGAGAACCTCTTTCAACCTGTTCTGGCAAAAAAAATATCTGCTGACCAGCTACAAACAATCAAAAAAACCATTAAATTGTTTCGCGATGAAGCAGTTGACGTGATTATTGCTTTATCATACTTCTCAACCAGCCATACAAGATTCAGAGATTTGTTAAGTGACATATGTAAAACCAGATATGCAAGTATGCCTTTGTTTGATGAAGCAATGCTCACAGGTGCGATGGGAGTTGACTGGAAAAGGATGTCACAGAGGATAAGTAAGATAATGAGCATGGTGAATAAGAGTGAAACAATAGAAATCAGCACACCCCAAGGAACCATGATTATCCTGTCCAGACAAGGAAGAAAAGTATATGCTGATACAGGAATAATAACAGAGCCGGGATCATTTAGTAACCTTCCGGCCGGTGAAGTATATCTTGCGCCTCTTGAAGGTACTGCAGAGGGCTTACTGGTTATTGAATGGGCGCCTACAAGGAAATTAAACAAACCGATTTATCTCTCTGTTGAAAAAGGTATGGTGGTAAATGTTGAAGGCAATGAAGAATATGTTGATTACCTGAAAGGAAAATTTTCCGAAAAAAAAGAAAACAGAAACATAGCAGAGCTGGGAATAGGAACCAATGACAGGGCCTCGCGACCGGATAATATCCTGGAAGCAGAAAAAATACTGGGCACAGTCCATATAGCGTTAGGTGACAACAGTTCATTTGGAGGAGAAGTAAGAACCTCTTTTCATCAGGATTTCGTTTTTTTCGATCCGACAGTTACACTCATTAGTAAAAAGGGGAATAAAGACCTTTTAATGAAAGACGGTCAGATAATAAACAATAGATAGATATATTTGTATGAACAAACTTGTCCTTTTTGACATTGATGGAACACTTATAACAGCAGGTGGTGCTGGTACAAGGTCAATGAACCTGGCATTCAGAGAACTTTTTGGTATAGAAGAGGCGTTCAGGGATATTTCGATGGCCGGTAAAACAGATATCGAAATTATCAAGGAAGGGTTAAAAATGAATGGCATTACATATGGGGATCGAAATGTAGGAAAAATGAAAAATATGTATCTCCAGTTTCTTGCGACAGAGATAGATAATCCCCAAAGGAGACTCCATCCAGGAATCCTGACAGCTCTTGAGGTGCTTCAAAACAACGGTATTCCTCTTGGCCTTCTGACAGGTAATCTGGAGCAAGGAGCCCAAATAAAGCTCGGTGCATGCGAGATCTATAATTATTTTCTTGACGGTGCTTTTGGGAGTGATCATGAAGACAGGGACATGCTATTACCTATAGCGATACAAAAATTCTCTGCCAGGGGTTTTAATTTTAATCTCAGTGATTGCGTCATCATTGGCGATACTCCCCGGGACGTTCGATGTGCGCAGATACATGATGCGCAATGTATCGCTGTTGCTACCGGGCCCTATTCCGGGGAAGAGTTACGCCGCTCTGGTGCTGATATTGTGCTTGACTCTCTGGAAGAGAAACAGTTTATGTCGTTTCTTGGATTAAATACCTATTAAAGCCTGATTAAACTCTCATACTGTCAATTCCGAGTTCAAGAGGTTTAATATCGTCTGATTATATCACCATTCATATTGATTCAAGTTTTGTCTCAAAATGCCGTTTCTTGAATAAGGATAGCAATAATGAAAATCAATAAAATTACACAATATCTGTTTAAAAAAATTGGTATGGACAGGCTATCAGGAGTTGTTTCTGTGATTTCTGACTCTGTGCCGGTTCGAACATTTGTAATGTATAAAGATCAGATAGCGCTATATCTGTATATGCTGTGGCTGATAGGCTGTGGACTCTGGATCTATAAATTGATAGTAAGTGAAGCAGGTCCAAATACAGCATGGATGTATCTTACAGATGATCCAAAAGAGGCCCTGGTTTATGTACTCTTTGGAACATTTGGTCTGATTTACCTAATGTTTTTTGCCGTATATATAACAAAATTTGTATATAACCTGTTGCATGACGGTATTGAATCGATTTTCACGTCCAAATGGTACTCGCTAGCAAAATCAATAAGCTATTTAGTGTTACTCGGCTTTGCCTTTTCTTATGTGCAAAATATTAAAATGGCAGGACATACAATGTACTATCAGGTGTCGCATGTTATCCGTACATCAAAACAGCACGAGGACGAAGCAGCAAAAAACATATCCAGTCTCAAGCAACTGATTGATAACATTGATAAAGTTGCAGGAGAATGAAAGTTGCGATAGAGAAAACAGACGACATCACGCACAAAAAACATTAAAACCAATAAATTCAGCTTTATATTTTTTATAAAAATGCCGATAAAATATTACTATGCATTTTGCCGTTAAATGGTTAAATTCTCAAGTTGCGGGGATTATATATGGAGCGTTCAGCTTAATTTTCCTGTGGATGACAACCAACGCAATTACCGTATATGACACTTTTCCGGAATATTTTGCTAACGATTCATTGGTTATAATCGGGCTGCTTTCGGCTGCGTCAGTGATATGCTATCTGCTTTTTGTTGTGATCAATGGATACTATGTCTCGGAAAGATTCAAGAATACGTTTCATTATACATGTATAGTTTGTTCATTCATTTATATCGTCATACCTTTGTATGCACGCCCTTCGTCAATTGCGTTTGTAAAAGATTTTGTGAGTTCTATTTATTAATCCGCAATTCTACACATTAAACTTAAAATTAATGATGTCCCCATCTTTGACTTCATAAGTCTTGCCTTCCAAACGAGCCAGCCCCTTCTCCTTAACCTTGACCATTTCCTCTCCGCAAGAGATAAAGTCATCATAACTTACGGTTTCTGCGCGTATGAAACCACGCTCGATATCAGAATGAATTTTCCCGGCAGCCTGATGGGCCGAAGTCCCCTTTTTAATTGTCCAAGCCCTTACTTCATCTGTCCCGATTGTCAAAAAAGAAATAAGATTAAGAGCCTCATAAGACACATGACACAGTTTACGCATTGCTGGTTCTTTAATGCCAAGATCGTCCAGAAAAACAGTTGCTTCATCTTCAGGAAGCTGGGCAATTTCCATTTCGATTTTCCCGCATAATATTACCAGAGAAGGAACAATGCCTTTGGCTTTGTCTTGAAAATACCTTACGATCTCTTCCTGATATTTCTTGACAGTCCCTGAATCTATATCTTTTTCATCAATATTAAGCACAATAATTTCGGGTAGTGTTG
>CAZVHL010000029.1:1308-6146 GCA_964626925.1 uncultured Nitrospiraceae bacterium | reverse complement strand
CCTGAATCTATATCTTTTTCATCAATATTAAGCACAATAATTTCGGGTAGTGTTGTGAGAAACTGGTATGGTAGCAGTAGCCTCTTTTCTTCATCAGTAAATTCAATATCTATTAGTGATGTTTCATCTTCAAGCGCCTCCTTGCATTTCAGCAAAAGCTTTCTGTCCGCCTCATTCTGGTCTTTCCCTTTTTTTGACTGCGCCTCTATTGTTGAAAGTCTTTTTTCAACAAACCCAAGGTCTCCGAGGATAAGTTCAGCTTCAAATGAAATTACGTCTCTTAAAGGATTTACACTGCCCAGTGGATGAAGAATAGACTCATCTTTAAATGCCCGGACGACATGCACGATTGCGTCAGTGTCCTTTGTCAGGTTGAATATTTTTGAATTTTGCGTAATATCGCCCCCTGCAGCAGCAGAGGTGATGCCTAAATAATCCATATATTCAACCGTTGCAAATGTGATTTTTTTCGGGTCGTAAATAGTGGAGAGTTTATCAACACGTTCATCAGGAATTTTCACCATACCAATACGCGGTTCAACTTCAGCTGAGATCGATGTCGGGTATGCTGTGATTTCCAATGCAAGACCGGTAAGGGCATTGAAAACCGTTGTCTTGCCTGAGTTGGAGAAACCGGTAATGATTAATTTCACTTTATCTCTTTAAACGTCTGATATGCAGCACGTGCGGTCCTGTTGATATCGGCCTTTGTATGCGCAAGTGACATAAAACCGGCTTCAAATGCGGATGGAGCAAGGTTTACTCCGCGATCCATCATTTTTCTGAAAAACTGCGCAAATTTCTCTGTATCGGTATTTGCCGCGTCAGCAAAGTTGTACACTTCTTTGTTCGTGAAGTAGGTGCAGAACATTGTGCCTGCCCTGTAGAATCTGGTTTGAATGCCTGCACGTTTTGCCGCATCCTGCAATGCCTCTTCAAGTGCTTTTGATTTGGCAATAAGCTGTTTGTATGTATCTGGCTTTGACAATATTTTCAGAGTTTCTATTCCTGCGGTCATGGCAAGTGGATTTCCGGAGAGAGTACCTGCCTGGTAAACAGGCCCGTCAGGGGATATCTTTTGCATGATATCCTTATTTCCTCCGTATGCGCCGACAGGCAGTCCACCGCCTATTACTTTACCAAGACATGTCATATCGGGTTTAATTTTAAATGTCTTTTGTGCTCCGCCGAATGATACCCTGAATCCGGTCATCACCTCATCGAATATCAGAACAATACCGAATTTTTTCGTAACTCTTCTTATCCCCTCCAGATAACCGGGTCTTGGCAGGATGCAGCCGCTGTTTCCGACAACAGGCTCTAT
This sequence comes from uncultured Nitrospiraceae bacterium, assembly GCA_964626925.1. Classification (GTDB taxonomy): domain Bacteria; phylum Nitrospirota; class Thermodesulfovibrionia; order UBA6902; family UBA6902; genus CAZVHL01. The sequence goes on along the minus strand of CAZVHL010000029.1, from coordinate 4,822 downwards.
AATAACGCATGCGATAGTTCCCCCAAGTTTATCACAGAGTTTCCTGAATGCCTTCAGATCATTAAACGGAAGTGTAAGCGTATTTCTTGCATAATCCCTTGGCACACCAGGACTGGTCGGGACCCCAAACGTTGCGGCACCGGATCCGGCCTTTACAAGCAGACCGTCTGCGTGGCCATGATAACAACCTTCAAATTTGATAATCTTATCTCTGCCGGTAAAACCTCTTGCAGCTCTTATGGCACTCATCGTTGCCTCGGTACCGGAATTGACCATCCTTACTATCTCCATCGAAGGATAAACTTTGCGAATCATTGAAGCGAGTTCAATTTCGAGAGGAGTTGGCGCACCATAGCTTGTGCCCTTATCAGTTGCCTTTTTGATGGCCTTTACGATAGTTGGATGTGCATGGCCGAGAATCATCGGTCCCCACGAAAGGACATAGTCAATATATTCATTATTGTCCACGTCATAAATCTTTGATCCTTTTGCTGACTGAATAAATAAAGGATTACCCCCTACAGCCTTGAATGCCCTTACCGGACTGTTAACTCCTCCGGGCATAATACGTTTTGCTTTTCCGAAAAGTTCTTTGGATTTTTTATGTTTTAATGGCATGACTGACTCCTGTAAGTAAGAATTTTGAAAGCTTTTTATTTAACAATAATATATTGAAAGATGTCAAAGAATAACCTTGATGTCCACTCCCGGTGTGGACATCAGGCTCCTGATCGGCCTGACCAGCTCTTAAGCCTTCTTATTCTCTCCAGCACCGGGGGATGTGAATAGTGAAACAGAGCATATAGCGGGTGGGGATGAAGATTTGAAAGATTATCCTTTGAGAGTTTTACCAGTGCACTGATCATCCCTTCTGTCTTTCCGGTCAGGTCAAATGAATATTTGTCAGCTTCATTTTCATGGCGCCTTGAAATGAGATGAAATAACGGACCAAAAGGAAATAAAATAATCGAGCCTACGAATCCTAACAGAATCAGCTTTACAAACAAAGAACTCTGTTTGATCACAAAAAGGTCTATGAGAAAATCAGATTGCAGTAGATGAAACGCGATATAAATGCCCACGAATGCGATCACTTCAGTAGTAATGATATGTTTCAGGACATGCTTCTTCTTCCAGTGGCCTGCTTCATGGGCAAGCACTGCAAGAATTTCATCTCTGTTCATTTTCTCGATAAGCGTATCATAAAGAACAATACGTTTTGTTTTGCCGATACCAGTAAAATAGGCATTAGTGTGCTTTGTCCGTCTGGATGCATCAACCTTGAATATTCTGCTAACCCTGATTCCTGCTTTATTCAACAGGTTCTTAATTTCACTTTCAAGTGCTTCATTATCAATTGGTGAGAACTTATGAAATAGAGGTTCTATGACATATGGTGAAATATACATAATAAAAATCCCGAACACAAGAAAGAAACACCAGACCCATAACCACCACAATGCGGGGCTTTTCTGGATTAAATAAAGGCCAACTGAAATAAGAAGACCCATCAGAATCGTCGAGATGATTAATGACTTTATGGTATCGGTTATCCACAATTTAACAGTCATGGTGTTAAAACCGAACCTGTTTTCGATTTTGAATGTGCTGTACAGACTGAAAGGGATAGAAAGCAGAGTGTCAGCATACGAAAGCAGAAGAAAGAAAATCAGGCCTGTAACAATAAACGAATAATTCAGAGAAATAATCCAGGAGTTATAGACAGTCAGAAGAACCAGGATGAACACCAGAAAAATAATATTGTTAAAAACAGAAGATACAAATTCAAATTTAGTATGTTCAACAGTATAATTGCGTGTTTTACTCAGGAGGTCCTGATCAATCTGACCTTCAAATTCGCGCGGAATTTCAGCGCCATGTTTCTTCAGGTGAGACAGGTTTAAAAAATCGAGCCAGTAACCAAATATCACCACCAGCAAATATGCGATGATAACAACAGCGAGATAAATATCCATATAGCATTCAGCCTTTCTGTTTTATAGTCCTCACATAGATGTGAGTAAATGCTGCTATGAATGACAGGTTGCCAGCGATGAGCAGTTCATAACGATATGGCCTGGGCATATTCTGGTGCAGTGTTGCGGCAAGGTCATACATAAAAGAGTATAGCACGAGCACTATGCCTGTAATAGTAACCAGATATGTTAAAGAAGTGGGCCTGAATTCATAGCCTTTTTTGATAAGAGAAATGATAATAATACCAAAGACTATCATTAGTACGGCTATCGAAACAGGTGCGATCACAGGACCGATCCATGGAAGAGGAATCAGAAACAGCACATCCCATTCAAACAATGATAAAGGCCAGTCAAGCAGAGCTTTCAGCCAGACATAATAAAATATGTCCCATATACCAAAAGAGATCATAAAATAAGCGAACCGCTCCCAGAACTTTTTCCCGGCAAGATATGCAACGGCTAAGAGCATAAAAACAGATGCAACCTCCCGGAACAATTCCACAGCTATTATATAATCAGCGTGAATTTTCAAAGGAAAAGCAAATCCATCCGGATAATATATTGCACGTAAATAAACAACAACAGCTGCTTCGAAATAACCCATTGTGATTCCGAAGACAGAAACCCAGAGCATCCTTTTTATGAATTCAGAATTGTTCATATATAAATTTGATACGGTGTCCTATGAAGGAGGTAGCACAGCTAAAATTCAAGCTTATAGAATGATTCAGGGTTTACACTTACACCTCCAAGCTTTACGCTCATATGTAAATGGGGCCCTGTAGATCTTCCGGTGCTGCCGATGAATCCCACGACCTTCCCTTTATCCACTTTGTCACCGGCTGACACATTAAATTTGGAAAGGTGCATGTATATAGAATAAAGACCCATGCCATGATCAACTACTAACGTATTGCCGCCAAAAAAGAGGTCGTCATTTAAGGCTACGATTCCGGCATTGATCGCTTTGACAGGAGTGCCCTTTTTCCCTCGATAATCAACCCCCCTGTGAATGCTTGTCTTTTTCTCATTCATGATACGTTTTACTCCAAACTCTTCTGACAATTCCGTATCGGTTGGTGTTATAAAATTTTGATCCCAGATTTTTTCAGTATTTTGCATCCAGATCTTTTTGAGGAGGGAGGCTTCCCTTACAGCCCGTTCCTGATTTTTCGGGCTTAATGTCACCTTCTCTTCTGGCAAGGCAAGTCTTATGGTTTTAAACTCATGAGCTTTTACATGCAGCTCAGCGTGGTGCCTTACTTCTCCATGTAAGACAGATATCTTGTACGTATCAGGATCTGTATTGATGTCAACTGGCAATAGAGCGATAAATAAAGCTTCTGCAACGGGATAAAGAGCGAATTTATGACCCATAAACTCAACCTGAGTATCAGGACCTATATCGCCCTGTACTTTTAGCAGAAAAACATCTCCCGGCACTACCTCGTTTGGCTGCGGTTGAATAGAAATTGCATGAGCATTAGAAAGCGTCAGGAGAGTAAAAATTAAAGCGACTAGTATTCTATAAGCCG
>CAZVHL010000029.1:0-1208 GCA_964626925.1 uncultured Nitrospiraceae bacterium | reverse complement strand
ATCGGAAGACTGAAAAAAGATGGCGGGGATACTACTGGTATTATGTCAGAAGCAAAAGAGATTTCTGATCAGATAACCGACAAACAGGACAGCCTGAGAGAGCTGGAAGACCGGTCTATGCAGGAACTGTTGCTGATTCCAAATATCCCTGATGAATCGGTTCCCACAGGAAAAGATGAGACAGAAAATCAAGAGAAGAGAGTGTGGGGAGATAAACCTGAGTTTTCCTTTGAACCAAAAAACCACTGGGACATAGGTGAGGATCTTGATATTCTGGACTTTGAGAGAGCAGGTAAAATAGCCGGGGCACGGTTTGTCATCAATAAGGGAGCGGGTGCAAAGCTCGAAAGGGCATTGATGAACTTCATGCTCAACCTGCACACAAAAGAGCATGGCTATACCGAAATTTTTCCGCCTGTTCTGGTCAATAAAGACTCAATGACAGGCACGGGGCAGCTTCCGAAATTTGAGGAAGACCTGTTCAAGGAAACCTCAAAAGGATACTATCTAATTCCTACAGCTGAAGTCCCTGTGACCAATATTCACAGGGAAGAAATTCTAAATGAAGATCAACTGCCTGTTTATTACACTGCTTACACTCCCTGTTTCAGGAGAGAGGCCGGCTCACACGGCAAGGATACACGGGGACTGATAAGGCTGCATCAGTTTAATAAAGTGGAGCTTGTTAAATTTGTGAAGCCCGAGAGTTCATACGATGAACTCGAATCACTGACCCTGAACGCTGAAGAAGTCCTGAAAAGATTGGGACTCCATTACAGGGTAGTTGCTCTCTGTACCGGTGATATCGGTTTTTCTGCAGCAAAAACATATGACCTTGAGGTCTGGTTTCCGGCACAGGGGAGATTCAGGGAGATTTCATCCTGTTCGAACTTCACGGATTTCCAGGCACGGAGGGCCGGCATCCGGTTTAAAAAGACAGGCAAAAAAGGAACTGAATTTGTTCATACACTCAATGGCTCTGGCCTTGCAATAGGGCGCACCCTTGCCGCGATTTTAGAAAATTATCAGCAGGAAGACGGATCAGTAGTTATCCCGGAAGCTCTGCAGCATTTTATGGGAACAGACAGAATAATAAAGCGAAGAAGTTTGTAAGCGCGAAAGTGGGAAAGTAAAATACTTTTCAATATTTTTTCATTCTTTCTAACTTCCCCGCTTTTTATACTTCATAATTACTTCATATTTGTTTT
>CAZVHL010000028.1:0-14907 GCA_964626925.1 uncultured Nitrospiraceae bacterium | reverse complement strand
CCACAAAGCATAAGTCTTTGAGGTCTGGCCTTCTACAAAAACTTCCGATACTTCTGTTTGAATCTTACCATTTAGAAAAAATAATTGTCAACATGGATACAGAGTGCTGACATATAACCAAAGAGACATGTTGACGAATGAATATATTTGAATACAAATACTGTCAGCTAATCAAATAAAAAGGGGAAACAGTCACAGACTGCTTCCCCTTTCGAAGTAAGGTTACTCCCCCCACTTTACCCTTCTCTATTTCTCCTTAAACGCCTGAATCCTGCAGAACAACATAATGAAAATACTTTTAATTTCTTAATCAATTTAATGCTCATAAACCCCTTCCAAACTTTTTACATACTTCAAATACTTATCATTTGAACTTATAATCTCGATATCCATACCATCATAATGTTCCGTTGTTCGATTTAATTGTTTAACTTTCGCAAAGATCTGAAAAAGTTCTTTGCCGGTATGCATAATTACCGCAATAACCGAATTAACCGGGACTACATCTTTTGTTTTAATAAACATACCGTGTATAGAAAGATTCATAATTGTTCCCGAATGGAATACATTCCCATGACTAAATCTTGACCGCAAATCTGCCGGTATTCTTTCATGCTTCCTTTTCTCCGCAACCTTCTGCATGATTTGTATTCCTTAAAAAAATATAATACGTAACTCATCTGTAGACACTTATTGCAAATATCATTCCTCCAATTTAGAAGATTACGCATGATAGATTTTATTCTTTATAATCAAGGAGATACAGATTAACAGTGGAATTATGTGTCAAAGTGAAAGGGTGCGACAAAAGTCGGAGTAACAAGAACTCAAGAGGTATTCAACTAATTAATTATAAATAGCAATACACCATTTCAATAAATATATGGCATGCGACAAATGTCGCAACCCCTTAATATGATTTTATGTATGTTACACTTTTCTATTCAATCGTTTATTCAGAGCGTGACGACTGATACCAAGTAGAGACGCTGCTATTCCCTGATTGCCACCGGATCGCTTCATAGCTTCATACACCAGATACTCTGTGACTTCTTTGATACTTGGAAATGGGCCGGAAAGGTCTACCATCGAGTCTGCCCCTTTTTCAGGATCTGAAAAAGCGGTATTAACATGTTCCCCTTTGTTCTTTATAAAATCCTTAAACCTGTTAAGAGACATCACACCGGATTTATGTTGTGCAACAGCATCAAACACCATCGCTTTTAGCTCACGGACATTGCCGGAAAAATAATAAGTCGAAAGCAATGTTAAAAGTTCCGCGGGGATCGAGGGCACAGTTTTATTCAGTGATAATGCAGACTCCTCAAGGAAATGGCTAAGAAGAATCGGGATATCCTCGACACGTTCCCTCAAAGGAGGAATCTGTACCTGAATGGCAGCAAGACGGTAATAAAGATCTTTACGAAACTTTCCATCTGAAATCTCTTTCGTCAGATTGTGATTAGTAGAAGTAATGATACGGGCGTGATTTGTCTGAGCACTGTCTGAACCAAGAGAATAATATACTCCTTCCTCTAACAGTCGCAAAAGCTTGACCTGCGATGACTCACTCAGATCACCTATTTCATCAAGAAGCAATGTTCCTCCATTAGCCCTGACAATAAGACCTTCACGATCTCTGTCTGCACCTGTGAACGCACCTTTCTTATGTCCAAACAGTGTATCTGAAAACATGTTATCATCCAGCCCGGCCACATTTACTGCAACAAATTCACCTTTAACTTTACTTATCTCATGAATTGCCTTTGCAATCATTTCTTTTCCCACACCTGTTTCGCCAGTAATCAGAACCGGCTCCGAAGATTCTGCAACGCTTTCTACGTAAAGGAAAATAGCCTTCATTTTTTTACTGTTCGTGAGATAGGATGCAAAAGCAGCCTGATGCTCAAGTTTATCGGTAAGAAGATGCCGCCTTAGAGAAGTTATATGGTGTCTCAACGATGAGACCTCGTCTCGCAGACCTCTCAACTCAAGCGTTTTTTTAATGCTGGATATTAAACGGTGCTTTTCAATCGGTTTAACAAGATAATCTATTGCTCCCTGTTTCATGCACTCTACAGCATTTTCCAAATCATTTATTGCTGTTACGATAATTACAGAAACACTTTCAAATTCATGGCTGATTTTATCCAGCAATTCGATACCCGATATATGCGGCATATTCAGGTCAAGAATAACTACAGCCCCATTCATCGTCCCTAGAACTGACATTACCTTGCGGCTATCATCAATAGTAACCACATTTTCTATACCTTCTGAACGCAGCATAACTTTATAGCTAAGCAAAATCTGCTTCTCATCGTCCACCAGGATTACAGGTAAATTGGCTTTGCTCATTTTATTCCTTTCAACTGTAGACTGGCAGATTTACGGCCACAACAGTCCCCTTACCCTCATTAGAATTAAATAATAATGAACCTTTGTGGTCCTTGATAATAGTATATGAAATCGAGAGACCAAGACCTGTGCCACCTGCATTAAGCTTGGTTGTAAAAAATGGTTCCGTAACTCTGTTCAGAATCTCATCAGACATACCGCGCCCCTCATCTTTCACTTTGATACTTACAGTTTTAGATTTCTTATTATAAGATGTTGATATCAAAATTCCTGACTCCTTGTCAGGCAGTGACTGAAGAGCATTCATTATCAAGTTGATAATAACCTGTTCGAGTTGCTGTGTACTGCCCTTGACAGGAGGAATACTGTCATCACAATTGATCCGGAACTTATTGGTATGTTTCACAATATGATTGTCGAGGAGTGACCTCGCAGACATGATAACTGTGTTCAGATTGATTTTACCGCTCAAATCGGAACTGTCAGCCCGGGAAAAGTCCTTCAGGCTTTCAACTATTTTTTTGATCCTGATAGCGCCATCATTTATCCCACTGATGAGTTTGGGCGTGACATCGAGCAGCTCAGAAAAAGGTATTCCTCCAAGTTTCAACTCTTTGTTGTCACGATAATGTTCTTTAAGGATTTCTACCGAATCCTTCCAGATTTCATTAATAATCTGAGCATTGGTCAAAATATAACTGTTTGGATTATTGATTTCATGAGCAACCCCCGAAACAAGAGTACCAAGGGAAGTCATTTTATTGGCTTGAATCAATCGCGACTGAATAAGCCTGACCTCTTCCTCCATCCTTACTTTAGCTGTAATGTCCCTCGAAACTTCTATAACATTAGTTACATTTCCTGACATATCAAATATCGGAAACGCCCTCTTATCCAGTATCTTACCGTCCAAATCCACAACCCGAGTAGATTCTTCTTTTCCTGACTTAACGCTCCTGACAACAGGACAATTATTGCAGGGAGAAGCAATATTGCAGCATAATTTATAACAATGCTGACCCTTGAAATTAAACTCTTCTCTCCCGATTTTAATATCAAATGCCCTGTTTGACCAAAGAATTTTCAGGTCCGGTGACAGGAGGATTAAACTATCAGGTATAGCATCAAGCAGAGCATGGAATTCCTGCGAAAGTTTTTTGAATTCTGCCTCGCTTGAAACAAGATCATCTTCAGCCTTCATTCGATCTGTAATATCCGTAACCGATCCGACCCATTTAACCGCTTTGCCGTCCTGAAACCCTGTTGCCTTACCACGCTCATCCCAGTAACGGAATGTCCCATCTTTGCATTTGATGCGATAAATTGATTGAAAATCCTGTCCCTTTTCAACCGCTTCCCCTACCTCTTTTATAAGCCTGTCCCTATCATCAGGATGAATGCTGTCCATATGACCTGAAATAGTATGGGGAAATTCTCCCCGGTCATACCCGAGTTTACTGTCAATATCGCCGTACCACTTCAATCTGTCATCTCTAACATCTCTTTCCCAGATAAGATCAGTAGTTGAAGTGGCAACAGCACGAAACCGTTTTTCTTTATCCAGTAAATCCTGGTCCATTTTTTTCTGTTCAGTTATATCTCTGGCTATCTCAAGGCATGAAACAATTTCTCCCTCTGAATTTCTGATTGGACTGGAAGTGTTTTCCCAGTAGCCGATTTCACCTGATGGCATCGTTACTGTTCTTTGAGATGAATGAGATTTACCGTCTTTATAAGACAACTCAACCGGGCAGCCTTCACAAATTTTGTCCTTGCCTTCGTAAACCTTGTAACATTTTTCTCCAAATCCGCCAAATATATTTTTCAAAATATCATTTTGATAAATTATGTTATATTCTCTGTCCTGAATCGTAAGTCCATATTCTATAGCATTAATAACCGCCTTGAGCTTGTTTTTTTCACCATACGCCAACTTCTCAGCATATTTGCGACTCAAATTTTCGATCTCTAAATCTTTGTTAATGCTTGACAGTTCTTCTGTCTTTTCAATAAATCGCTTTTCCAATTCATCGCGGGATTTTTGCAATTCTTTTTCTAACAGTTTCTTCTCAGCTAACTCTTTTAACAGCTCCTCTTTTGTCTTATCTTTATTTTTCATTTTTGCAATGCATTAAAGGTTCCCGCGCAGTCTTTCTGCATGAAGGATACGGTTAATTGCAAGATGATATGCTGCATTTCTCATTCTGCATTCTATGTCATTACAAAGCGCATGCACATCATCGTAAGCAGAAATCATAGTAGTTTTCAGCTTCTCAAGCACCTTCTGTTCTTCCCAGTAATCATTATTCAGGTTCTGTATCCACTCAAAATAACTGACCACTACTCCTCCCGCATTAGCAAGGATATCCGGAATTAACTGGATCTTTCTGCCAAATAGTATTTCATCGGCTTCTGTTGTTGTCGGGGCATTTGAAAGTTCTAAAACGATTTTGGCTTTTATTTCCTCAGCAATTTTTTTGTCGATCTGATCAGACAACGCAGCAGGAATCAGCACATCACAATCACACGTCAGTAACTGTTTATTGTTTATGTCTTTTGAACCTGCAAATCCGGTTATTTTTCCGGTTGCACTTTTATGTTTTATGACCTCCAATATATCCAGGCCTTCTGCATTTAAAATACCCCCACGGGAATCACTGACCGCAACAATTCTATATCCTCTTTCGTAAAGAATGCGGGCAGCATTCTCTCCAACATTTCCAAACCCCTGAATAGCGATGCGTATTTCAGTATTTTTTGCCCCCATTTTTTTCAGGACTTCCTCAAGGACATAAATCCCTCCGAGTGAAGTGGAATATTTGCGTGCCCTGGAACCACCCAGTTCAAGAGGTTTTCCTGTTACTACTGCAGGAACATGCTCACGCTGAATCCGCTCAAATTCATCAAGTATCCAGACCATAATCTGCTCATCAGTGTACACATCAGGCGCCGGGATATCCTTGAACGGACCTATCATATCCGCTATGGCACGAATGTATGCACGGGTTACCGCCTCAAGTTCTCCACGACTCAGTTCTCTTGGATTTACCACAACACCGCCCTTGGCACCGCCGAATGGTATGTTTACAACCGCACATTTAAGTGTCATCAGAAACGCAAGGTCGCTCACATGCTCTGCTGTGAGGTCAGGATGAAATCTGATACCGCCTTTGGCAGGACCCCTAGCATCATTGAACCTCACCCTGTGACCAAGAAACATCTTTGTCTTACCAGAATCCAGTTTCACCGGAAAGTGAACAGTAAAGGAATGCCTGGGCTTGGATAAGATCTCCATCTCATTTTCTGTCAGGGAAAGATCTACATATATCCCTCTAAGCTCCGTCATACAGAGATCACAGAGGTTTTTTTCATCTATATGTATCCGCTCATGATTTTTCTGCATAGAAATTTCTCCTCCTGTGTTCAGATCAATACAGTAACATCAGATAAGGACTTTATTATTATTTTATCAGAACTGCAAAAGTACTACATTAAGGAAATGGTTGCAGGGAAAATATCAGGAAGTCTCGAAACGACTTAAGAGCTACTGTTTTCGTATATCTAATTACGTTTAGCTAATTCTATGCTCGAATCCGAGGTGACGCAATTTCTGCCCGCTTCTTTGCTTTTGTACATTAATTTATCCGTTCTGTCCAGGATTGACTCAGGATCATCACCGGAGACAGCTTGCGACGCCCCTATTGAGACAGTAGCCCTGACATAGTCTTTGCCCAATGAAATACTTGATTGCTGGACCAGCACACGAAGCCTCTCTGCAACAGAAAGCAGGTGCGCCTCATCAACATTTACCAGAATTATAATAAATTCCTCTCCACCCCATCTACCTATAATGTCAAATGTCCGCAAACTGTTTGACATTGTTTTACCAACCATTTTCAATACTCTGTCTCCTACGTTGTGCCCATACTTGTCATTAATGTTTTTAAAATGATCTATATCCACAAAGAGCACACCAAATGGCCAGCCATACCTCTCCATTTCCTCGAGCCTGCCTTTAATATGCATTTCGATATATCGCCTGTTGCCGAGTTCGGAAAGAGGATCAAGCAAAGCCAGCGTTTTGAGCTCATCGATCATCTGACGCATCGTATACTTGGGAGAGCCATCGCTGAATATTTCTACAGCAACAACAACCTGGTTAGCAGAATCTTTAATCGGGGCTATTCGCATGGACACGGGAACCCTGTGCCCTTCTTTATGCTGAAGGTATACCTCGACTTCACGCAGAGTGCCATCTTCAATAGTCTGCATTACGGGACATGCTCCATTGCATAACGGGACACCTTTACTATCAACATGCATTAGCACACTTTCACAGCATTTATTCATCACTTCAGAAGCTTCGTATCCTGTATGTTGTTCAGCCCCTGCATTCCAGTAGACAATATTTCTATTCTCATCCAAAAGATAAATCCCGTCATATAGATTATCCAGAACCTTTTTGTAGTAATCATTACCTAACGGCATTTGACAACTCCTCAATTATTAAATTTCTTAATTCAAATATGTTATCGGCATCTCATGAAAAATCCTTTAATGGAGAGTAAACGGGAATTGAACTATTCCCTGAGAAGCATTATATTGGAGAAAATACAATAGCTTATACTAATTCGTTTTGTATTATATTAAAGATAATTTTACAACCAACTAAGGTGTGTGAATCCCGTCCCCTCCCTGAACAACCGGACCGTCCCATGCACTTAAACCACCGCGGATACTTTTCACATTGAATCCCTGGCTCCTCATCAAAAAAGCCGCAGTCATGCCCCTTGAATCATTCGTACAGTATGTTAAATATTCAAGCGAGGGATCAAGTTCGGAATATTTCTGACGCAATACTTCAATTGGAATATTTACGGCTCCTTCTATATGTTCCTCTTCATACTCAGGCGTGATTCGTGCGTCAATGATAAAATATTTGTCTCTGGCTTCTTCAACCTCTTCCGGAAAATCCCATTCAAGAAACGATTCTTTCAAAATATTATCAAAATCTTTTTTATCAAGTCTTAACACTGAAGCATTATCAATTGCCTGAACCGTTGCATTACTGGGATCTTCCCGTATTAGCGCCTCCTCCCCGAATGCTTCACCGCTGCTTAACGTTGCAACCTGAACAGGGTCATCTTCTCCTTTTTTCTTTAAAACTGCCACACTGCCGGACTTCACAATGAAGTAGGCATCTCCCTTTTCTCCCTGAACAATTATGTTTTCTCCCGGGGCATAATTTTTCTCCTCAAGCTTGTCAGAGAGTGCAAGCATCTTTTCTGGCTCAAGAAGGGCAAATGGCTGAAGGGTTTTCATTTTATTGAAAATAGATCGATCCCGTATTTTTTCATCAAGCATATTGGAAAATGTTGCGTCTAACTGCAGTACTTCCTCAAAATCACGCTTCAGCAGTTTATAGAGTGATACATCGGTCAAGGTAGTAACAGTACTGTTTCTGGGTGAACATGTAAGTAACGCCATTTCACCAAACGCCTCAGTGCATTTCAAGGTTGTTATTTTTGCTTCCTGATTAAATTTGGTCTTTTTTGTTACCTCAAGCTCACCACTTTCGATCAAATAAAAAGAATCGGCTGCTTCACCTTCTCTTATTATTTTTATGCCTGAAGGAACCTCTGTATATTGAAATTTTTTTGAGAGTTCTTCCAATGCACCATTGGATAGATGAGAGAAATAACTGTACAGTTTTAATCTTTGAGGTATTAATGCTTCCATGATTCATCACCCTCTTTCATGAACTATTCAATATATCTATATTTTCACAGGGTCACGCCCCATGCGAGTCACATGATCACGTTGGCTTAAACGGCTCATGAATGCCGTTGTTATTTTCATCCACTGGACCAGACCAATTAAGGAGTCCCCCTTTAATGCTCCTGGCATTAAATCCCTGGCTGTTTAACAGAAATGCCGCAGTTGCACTTCTTGCGCCCACCAGACAATAAACATAATATCCATCAGACTTGTTAAGTTCTGAATATCTTCTTCTCAGTTCATCAAGGGGAATATTAACGGCTTTTGGCAGATGAGATTCATCAAACTCCGCCCGAGTACGAATATCCAGATAAGTATTCTGTGATTTATCGGCCATAACATCTTCTTGCGAAGTTTCCTGCAAAAAAGTCGACTTCATGATCTCCTCAAAGTTATCCTTTGAAAGAGAAAAGACAACCATTTCATCAACGGATCTGACAGTTGCACTTCGAACGCTGTCAGAAAGCAAGGCTTCCTCTCCAAACCCTTCACCTTCAAATAAGGTGGCAACTTGTTTGAACTCATTATTTTCATCCATTTTTGAAACTGCAACGCTTCCAGACTTAACAATGTAGTATTCGCGCCCCTTCTCACCCTGTATGATAATATCCTCACCAGGAGCAAACTTTCGCTCCTCCAGTTTATCTATGACCGCAACCATTTTTTCCGGTTCCAGCAAAGCAAACGGCTGAAGGGTTTTAATTTTATTATAATGGTCATCGTTCTCAATTCTTTTTTCCAATGCATGAGAAAATGCAAAATCAATTCTCACAATTTCTTCAAAGTCTGTCTTTAAAAGCTTGTAAAGCGTGACATCTGATTTGGCATTCACTGAGCAACATCGGGGAGAACAGGTTAGCAAAGCCATTTCGCCAAAAGATTCACCATCTGCAACAACCGAAATTTTTGCTGTCTGCCCCCACTTAGTCTTCTTCAATACTTCTACCTCTCCCTTTTTGACCAGGTAAAATGCATCGGCAGGAGTATCTTCTCTGATAATCGGGGTCCCAGCAGCAAGTTTAATGATATTCAGCTTTTCTGAAAGTTTCTCCAACGCACTGTCAGAAAGTGAAGAAAAATAACAATATTTCTTGAGGTTTTTATACGATGTTGCGATTCTTGGTTTCCCCATAGACGTTACCTAATAATAAATGTCCGACGTATATATCAGTATGGTGGAGGCGCCGGGAATCGAACCCGGGTCCGGAAGCATTACTTCCAAACATCTACATGTTTATCTTACCTTTTAGTGTCTCGGAATCAGACTCGCCGGTAAGAGGGCTTTTCTTCATCCTATCCCTCTTAATCTTGCCTGAAGATCAAGGGAAACCCCTTCAGACCAGCCTGCTTGTCGACGCTTGTTCTGAGCCACAGGCATTCTCAGAGAAGCGCACAGCTTAATTAAGCTGCGAGTGCCAGTTCTGTGTTGGCGTTTGTGTTTTTTGCTGCCTTTTTACGTGGTGACAGCGCCACGACATGCAACTTGGCAATCATGACTCCCGTCGAAGCCAGTCGCCCCCGTTTTTGCAATCTGATTATACCACACAATATAAAAGCAAATACATTCTTCTATGTTCGCATTTTTTACAAAAACTATTACATTGCCGTCCAGATTTATCCGTATATTTGACAAAGCAAGTTATTTTTCGTTAATTTCACAGAATAGTGATTCCCTTTAAGGACGACAACCCGACGAGCAGGTTCCCTTTTCTGACTATTGCATTAATCATTGCTAATACACTGATTTTCCTGTTTCAAATATTTTCTCCGGGAGACTCGCGTAACATAGTCTATTCATACGGTGCAATACCATCTTTTCTTTTATCATTCAGAGAAGTTCAGCCGATTCATCCATTTGCGACGGTTTTCACTTCAATGTTCATGCACGGAAATCTCCTGCATCTAGGTACGAACATGCTTTTTTTATGGATTTTCGGGAATAATATTGAAGATAAATTAGGATACGTAAAATTTATTATTTTTTATCTGATGTGCGGCATTACCGCTGCATACAGCCATGCACTGACCAGTCCGGGTTCGATGACCCCCATGATAGGGGCGAGCGGAGCGGTATCAGGCATTCTCGGGGCCTATATCCTTTTGTTCCCGCGTGCCAGGGTTCATACCCTAATATTCCTGGGTTTCTTCATTCAGGTTGTCCGGCTTCCCGCTGTATTCGTGATTGGATTCTGGATAGTAATTCAGTTTATTAACGGAATGATCAGTCAGGGGTCTGCGACTCAGGGAGGTGTTGCCTGGTTTGCACATATTGGAGGCTTTGTTACAGGCATATTAACCATAAAGATATTTCTCAAAAAATAGTAAGAAATATTACCTCTGATGATGGTCCAATAAAATCATTCTTTTCCTCCAGAATCACGTTAAATCTAATAATTTTGCTTTTGCATGAAATATGCGTTATTTTGAGTTAAATGGAGATAATTGGCAATATTCGCCAATATCCACCCCAGAGATACCATTTTAGTCCCTTGTCTAAAAAATCTTTAAATATTATATTAGCACTCGTTTCTAGAGAGTGCTAACCTGCTTTTATTTCGAGCAATT
Organism: uncultured Nitrospiraceae bacterium; assembly: GCA_964626925.1. Taxonomy (GTDB): domain Bacteria; phylum Nitrospirota; class Thermodesulfovibrionia; order UBA6902; family UBA6902; genus CAZVHL01. The sequence continues at coordinate 4,206 of CAZVHL010000028.1, read as the reverse complement.
TCTTTAAACCACATTAACATTAACCATTTAATAATTCACTAAAAGAAAGGAGAAGTGACGATGAAATTTAAACCATTGAGAGACAGGTTATTGGTTGAATATTCTGAAGAGCCGGAAAAAAGTTCTGGAGGAATTATTATCCCGGATTCAGCAAAAGAAAAACCACAAAAGGGTAAAGTAGTAGCTGTCGGGCCAGGCCGGGTAACTGACGACGGAAAATTACAGAAGATGGAACTCAAGGTCGGTGATGTAGTTCTGTTTGAAAAATACTCAGGTTCAAAAATTAATGTTGACGATAACGAGTATCTCATCATCAGAGAAGACGATATTCTTGGAACAATAGAAAAATAGAAAAATTAATTAGTCATGAATAAAAGGAGGACATAATGGCAAAACAGCTGCAATTTGGTGAAGAAGCCAGAAGATCAATATTAAACGGCATCACTATATTAAATGATGCAGTTAAAGCAACATTAGGACCAAAGGGGAGAAATGCACTCCTCGACAAAAAATTTGGAGCTCCAACCATTACTAAAGATGGAGTCACTGTAGCAAAAGAGATAGAGCTCAGTGAACCATACGAAAATATGGGTGCTCAGCTTCTCAGAGAAGTTGCCAGCAAAACATCTGACACAGCTGGTGACGGCACCACAACAGCCACAGTGCTTGCACACTCAATTTACAAAGAAGGAGTGAAGTATGTTGTAGCAGGCGCAAATCCAATGGAAGTCAAGAGGGGAATCGAGCAGGCTGTGGAAGCTGTTATTGAGGCACTTAAAAAAACCAGCAAACCTGTCCAGGATAAAAAAGAGATCGCCCAGATAGGAACTATATCTGCCAATAATGATGCGACAATCGGCGATCTCATCTCAGAAGCAATGGACAAGGTCGGAAAAGATGGCGTAATTACAGTTGAAGAAGCAAAAAGCATGCAGACAACTCTTGACATAGTTGAAGGCATGCAGTTTGACAGAGGGTACATATCTCCTTACTTTGTAACCGATGCAGAGAGAATGGAGTGTACTCTTGAAGACGTGTTAATACTTATTAACGAGAAAAAAATAAGCTCAATGAAAGACCTGCTTCCGATTCTCGAGCAGACAGCAAAGATGGGCAAGCCGCTCATGATCATTGCTGAAGAAGTTGACGGTGAAGCACTCGCCACACTGGTTGTAAACAAGCTTCGCGGAACACTTCAGATATGTGGTGTCAAGGCCCCAGGATTTGGAGACAGGAGAAAAGCGATGCTCGAAGATATCGCTATATTAACTGGCGGAACGATGATAACTGAGGATCTCGGCATCAAGCTTGAGAACATAACCGTAGATGATCTTGGGAAGGCAAAAAAGATCACGGTTGATAAAGAGAACACAACAATCATTGAAGGCGCAGGCGACCAGGAAAAAATTAAGGGCCGTGTCAAACAGATCAAAGCTCAAATAGAAGAGACCTCATCTGATTATGACAAGGAAAAACTTCAGGAGCGTCTCGCCAAGATCGTCGGTGGTGTAGCAGTTATTAATGTAGGCGCTGCAACTGAAATAGAAATGAAAGAGAAAAAAGCAAGGGTTGAGGATGCATTGCACGCTACAAGAGCTGCGGTTGAGGAAGGAGTTGTAGCCGGTGGCGGTGTAGCTCTGCTAAGGACCATACCTACACTTGATAAGCTCAAACTTGATGATCATGATCAACAGATCGGTGTAGAGATTATTAAAAGAGCTCTTGAGGAGCCAATAAGGCAAATTGTTGCAAACGCCGGATTGGAAGGCGCAATAATTGTAGATAATGTCAAGAAAAATAAAGATGCCAATTATGGTTTTGATGCAAATACAGAAAAGTATGTTGACATGATAAAAACCGGCATTATTGATCCTACCAAGGTGACAAGATATGCCCTGCAGAATGCAGCATCCGTAGCATCTCTTATGCTTACAACAAGCGTAATGATTACAGATCTACCGGAAGAATCTAAAGATATGCCGGGTATGCCTCCAGGTGGTGGCATGGGCGGTATGGGCGGTATGGGCGGCGGAATGTACTAAGCTACTCAGAACAGGAACATTTCAAAAGGGTGAGGTTTATTCCTCACCCTTTTTTTTACTTTGTGCCTTTGCCACTTTGCACTTTAAGTTGTTACTTTGCTTGTATAATAAATCCTTTTGTAATATACTTTTTTTAACGTAATTCGATGCGTCATTGTCTATATATTAGCTAACGAGAACACGGCTAATGAAGAATATCTATTTTATTGAAACAAAATCACCGGGCTCCCATATCTTCAGTTTTACTTCCCTGCCAAGATTAGGATCTATTCTTTTAGGCACAATATTTAAAAACAGGGGCTATAATGCAAGAGTATTCATAGAAGACATCTCTCCTCTTGAATGGAGCTTGCTGGATGATGCTGATATGGTCTGCATATCTTCAATTACATCTACTGTAAACAGGGGATTTCAGATAGCAGATAAATTCAGGAAGCGCGGAATCCCGGTTGCGATGGGTGGCCCGCACTCCACTTTCCTGCCGGAAGAAAGCCTGGACTATGCTGATTATGTTATACGGGGAGAAGGAGAAGAGACACTTTTAGAGCTTGTCGAACACATCGAAAATAACAGGCCATTGGATTCAATTAAGGGCCTGTCTTACAAAAACAGCAACAATGAGATCGTTCACAACCCTCAGCGGGACCTTATTGAAGACCTTAATGAAGCTCCGATTCCTGACTTTAATCTGGTTTATAAGTGGGAAAGGGCTAAAGTTATACCTGTAGCAACGTCAAGGGGCTGTCCCTTTGCCTGTGAATTTTGTTCGGTAATTCACATGTTTGGAAGAAAATACAGGTTTAAGTCAATTCCCAGAATTATTGAAGAAATAAAGGTTTCGGCTCCCCAGAAAGGTCACGTATTTTTTATAGACGATAATTTCACGGCAAACAAAAAACGAACCAAAGAACTGTTAAGGACGATTATCGCAAGCAACATAAAATTTGAGTGGAGCGCTCAGGTGCGCACTGATGTTGCAAACGATCCTGAACTGCTGCAACTTATGAAAAAAGCCGGATGTTTCGCTGTCTATATCGGCTTTGAATCCATCAATCCAAAGACATTGTCTCTCTACAATAAAGGCCAGGCGCTTGAAGACATTGAGCATTCAATCAGACTTGTAAAAAAACACAATATAAACATCCATGGAATGTTTGTGCTCGGCTCTGATACAGACGATATCCTGACTATACGCAATACAGCGAAATTTGCGAAGAACCTTAATATAGAGTCTATACAGTTCATGACACTAACTCCCCTTCCCGGCACTCCGGTATTTGAAGAGCTAAAAAGAACAAATCGCCTTATCCACACAGACTGGAACAAGTATGATGCTCATCACGCTGTATTTGAACCCAAGCAGATGACCGCCTTTGAACTTCATGTTGAAACACTTAAATCAATGGCCAGGTTTTACTCCTGGCCAACTATACTCCGCAATTTGTGGAAGTTTGATTTCTTTTACGCAATCGTTGGCATATATGGCAAAAGATCTGTTAAAAAAGCCCTGTATGGTGCCAAGAGTTATAAGGACAATCTGAGGGACCTTATCACTGCTGAATTCGACAGCAGGACAGATAAACTCAGACAGTTTTTCCAGCAAAAAAAGGGCAAATCAAAAAATATTATCTTAAACACAATATCACTTGAAAATAATGAATCAAAGTTTTTTTCAACTTTCCTGAGCAAGCTTGATAAAAAACTTGTCATTAATATGGATAATCTCAGCATAAATAAAAACACTCTCACAATTACACCCCTTGTGGAGCATCTAAAAGACAGGCATCAGAAAAGCAGGCAACAGTTAGCAGAATTCTATGAAAAACAAAAGGAAGCGATGAGTTCTATTAAAATAATTAATATGGAATCTATTTCCCTATATAAAAGCTGCGTTAATATAGGCCTGCTTTTAGATGTAAAAGCGAAGAAAATCCGAAAGGCCTATGAACAGGCCCTCAAGAGCATCGGGGGTACTGCTTTTGAATGTAACCTTGTATTGGTAATGGTTGGACTGTAGGGGCGGGGTCATCCCGCCTTTTTTTTGGCATTTGTTTAATCTTCAGGTGGGCAAGGCAACCTTGCCCCTACCCTTTTTTATTCATCAGTGCGTAATATTCCATATCAAGGAGACGTCTTTTTATGTCAGTACCCGATGAATACCCGC